>CAIMPQ010000101.1 GCA_903843315.1 uncultured beta proteobacterium | reverse complement strand
TGAAAAATAGCATGAACAATTTCCAATGTTTTTCAATATAACCCTCCTATGATTTTAGCTATTTCACTTAGTTTGTTGCTCATTTTGTGCATATTAGTGGCAGTGCATTTTGCGGAAGTATTAGCTCATAAATTTGGACAGCCTTATGGCAGCCTTGTGCTGGCGGTAGCGGTGACGACTATCGAAGTAACTTTGGCTGCCATTCAGACTCAAGCATCTTGCAAGGATATTACTGGAGCGGCTGCTAAGAATTCTGCATCGTATAGCATCCTAAACTTCTTACTGTTGTATAACGTTTTACAGTCAACGGCGATTACTCACGAAGAACCGCTTTGGGTCAATAAGAGACGCTCAAATATCAACGGATTTAGAGTCTTTTGCTTGTCTCTGAAAGCGCATCGCAGTACCATCTTCGCGAATGCGCTTCCATACTGAATCTTTCTCTTCCTGAGAAAAGAAAACCCAGTTACTCACTTCATTTAAAGTGCGACCACATCCTTGGCAGATTTCGTCATATAGGGTGGTGCATACGCCAATGCAAGGTGAATCAGACTCCTCATCTCCAGTTGAAAGAGAATGGGATCCATTTTGTTGATTCGTTTTGGCGCTTCTAGAATTCATAGCAGTACTTTAGTCGATTTCAGAGGGCTATGCTCGGCAAGCTCATCAACATATGCTGCAATTCCTTGGTGCTCGCGATCTAAAAAGTGTTGCACTGCGCTTGAAAATGTCGGGTCAGCGATGTAGTGCGCTGATTGAATGGTGGTTGGTAAAAATCCCCTTGCCATTTTGTGTTCGCCTTGAGCACCCCCTTCAAAGGTTTGAATATGGTGTTCAATGCAGTATTCAATCGCTTGGTAATACGCAGTTTCAAAGTGCAGACAAGGGATGTATTCAATTGCGCCCCAATACCTTCCATAGACTTTAGAGGAAGCCTTATCCACTATCAGTAGTGAAGTGGCGATAGGGGTTTCATTACGCTGCGCAATAATCAGGTGCAAATGTTCTGGCATGCGTTTTGCCAAGAGCTTGAAAAAGGCCTCATTCAGATAGGGGCTTGATTGATGCTCGATATAGGTATTTTGATAGCAGCGATAAAAGAAATCCCAGTCTGCATCACTAGCTTGCCCACCAGGTATATGCCTAAAGCGAATAGCTTCTTTGTTTACCTGCTCTCGTTCACGCCGAAGGTTTTTACGACGTTTCATCGTGAGTGTAGATAAGAAGTGTTCGAAATTCTGAAAATCGTGGTTATGCCAATGAAACTGGACAGAATCACGCAGCATAAAACCCTGGGATTCAAGTTCTTTTGCTTCAGTCTTATAGGGAAACAAAACATGTGCCGAAGAAAGCTGGTTATGAATGACCACGTTCTTTAATCCTGTGATTAAAGTCTGCTCAATTGGTAGCCTATCTAACCCTGGAGCACTCAATATTCTGGATCCTTGCACCGGTGAAAAGGGGATGGCGCAAAGCGCTTTTGGGTAGTAGTGTAGACCCCGTTGTTCGTATGCTTGAGCCCAAGACCAGTCAAAGACAAATTCACCATAGGAATGTTGCTTCAAGTACATGGGCATTGCCCCGATTAATTGCCCCTTATCACGCAGTCCAAGATGCGCTACTTGCCAACCAGTATTCGGGCCTACGCAACCGGTTTCTTCAAGCGAAGCAAGAAATTCATATTTCAGAAACGGTCCTGCATCAGCAGGTAGGAGTGCATTCCACTCCGCGGCAGTTATTTCAGCAAGACTATCCAGAATTTCGAGCTGAGATTGCTCGGGGCTCATCGCCATTAACGTTGAATGAGTTCAATCTTGTAAGCATCTGGATCAGTCACAAATGCAATGATGGTATCGCCACCCGCTACTGGTCCAGCTTCACGCGTGACATTGCCACCAGCTGCTTTAATTTTGTCGCATGCAGCATAGGCATCCGGAACTTCGATGGCGATATGCCCGTAAGCGGTACCCAGATCATAAGAGGAAACACCATAGTTATAGGTAAGTTCAATCTCAGATTGGCCATCTGCATTCCCTTTGCCATAACCAACAAAGGCGAGAGAGTATTTCTGTTCAGGGCGTTCAGTCATCCGCAGTAAGTTCATACCTAAGATCTTGGTATAAAAATCAATTGAGCGCTGAAGGTCACCAACTCGAAGCATGGTGTGAAGGATCATCATGGTTACATCGCCGCGTAGTTAGGTCCGCCGCTACCTTCTGGGGTGACCCAGATAATGTTTTGGCTGGGGTCTTTAATATCACACGTTTTACAATGCACGCAATTTTGTGAGTTAATTTGCAAGCGCATTTTGCCATCGGTTTCTACAAACTCGTATACGCCAGCAGGGCAGTAGCGTTGTTCTGGTCCCGCATAGGTTTTAAGGTTGATATCCACAGGTACCGAATCATTTTTGAGGGTCAAATGGATTGGCTGATTCTCAGCATGATTGGTATTGGAAATAAATACCGAGGAGAGTCGATCAAAGCTAATCTTGCCATCAGGCTTCGGATAAACGATAGGCTGATGTTGTGCAGCGGGTTCTAGGCACTCATGATCTGCATGCTTCAAATGAACAGTCCATGGCATATTGCCCCCCAAGAGCTTTTGCTCAAGACCGACCATGAGCGTGCCAAGGTAAAGTCCTTTGGACATCCACGGTTTGAAGTTGCGCGCTTGATTCAATTCAGTATGTAGCCAACTGTTTTGGAACGCAGTAGGGTAAGCAGATAAAACGTCAGCTGAGCGGTTTTCATTCAAGGCAGCAACGGCAGCTTCGGCGGCGAGCATGCCAGTTTTGATAGCAGCATGACTGCCCTTAATGCGAGACGCATTTAAGAAGCCAGCATCACAACCAATGAGTGCGCCACCCGGAAATACGGTTTTGGGTAAGCTATTTAAACCGCCGGCAGTGAGTGCACGAGCGCCATAAGCAATACGTTTGCCACCTTCGAAAGTCTCGCGGATCTTTGGATGTAATTTATAGCGTTGGAATTCTTCAAAGGGTGAAAGGTAAGGGTTCTTATAAGAAAGACCTACTACTAAACCAACCGCCACTTTGTTATCACCCAAGTGATAGAGAAAGGAACCTCCGTAGGTATCGCTCTCTAGAGGCCAGCCGGCTGTATGCACAACAAGGCCAGGCTTGCTCTTGGAGGGCTCTACTTCCCAGAGTTCTTTGATACCGAGTCCATAGCTTTGTGGATCCGCATCGTGATCTAATGCAAACTTGGCTATCAGTTGTTTTCCAAGATGACCACGCGAGCCTTCAGCGAAGAGGGTGTATTTAGCGCGTAATTCCATTCCGAGCTGGAATTGATCCGTTGGATTACCTTCTTTGTCTAAACCCATTGCACCAGTGATCACACCACAGACTGCACCTTGATCGTTGTACAAAATTTCTGCAGCTGGAAAACCTGGGAATATTTCAACGCCTACATTTTCTGCTTGCTGTCCCAGCCAACGAGTGACGTTAGCCAAGCTCACAATATAGTTACCTTCATTCTTAAAGCAATGGGGCAACATCCAATTGGGAACTTGAAAAGAGTGATTGGCTGTTAAGAATAAAAATTGATCTTGGGTAACTAGCGTGTCAAGGGGGGCACCCAATTCTTTCCAGTTTGGAAAGAGCTCTGTCAGTGCCTTAGGATCCATTACAGCGCCAGACAGAATATGAGCGCCAATTTCTGAACCTTTTTCAAGCACGCAGACGCTAATTTCTTTGCCGGAGGCGCTGGCCAATTGTTTGGCTTTAATTGCAGCTGATAAGCCGGCAGGACCACCACCAACGATGACCAGGTCATAGTCCATGGACTCTCTAGGCCCAAATTGCTCTAGCAGTTCTGCAGCATTCATTCAAATTCTCCGGAATTTCTTAAAAATAGGCATTTCAGCCCTAATAGTTTAGTTCTAATAGTCAAAAACCAAATTAGCGCCTAGGTAGCGCCTAGGTAGCGCCTAAGTAGTACCTAAGTAGTACATAAGCTGCCTAGACTTAGGAGCGTGAAGCGTTATGATTACTTTTTTACCCATTTTGGCAATATTAGGACAAAGTTATGAATAAAACCTACCCATCGGCAGTTGATGCCCTAAGGGATATCTTGAAAGACGGACAAAAACTGGCTGTTGGTGGTTTTGGTCTATGTGGCATTCCTGAAGCACTGATTCAGGCGGTTAAGGATTTGGGTGCGCAGAATTTGACAGCCATTGCCAATAACGCAGGTGTTGATGGTTTTGGCTTAGGCCTTCTATTAAATTCTCGTCAAGTAAAGAAGATGGTTGCTTCTTATGTTGGCGAAAACAAAGAGTTTGAACGTCAATATTTAGCGGGTGAGTTGGAGTTGGAGTTCACTCCTCAAGGCACCTTAGCGGAAAAATTACGCGCTGGTGGTTGTGGCATTCCTGCGTTCTACACAAAAACAGGTGTAGGTACCTTGGTGGCTGAAGGTAAAGAGGTTAAAGAATTTGATGGCGAGAAATACATCATGGAGCGCGCAATCGTTTCAGATATTTCTTTAGTAAAAGCTTGGAAAGCAGATAAGTCTGGTAATTTGGTGTATCGCTATACCGCTCGTAACTTCAACCCAGTAGTAGCTATGGCTGGCAAGATCACGGTTGCTGAAGTAGAAGAGATTGTTGAGAACGGTCAATTGGATCCAGACCAAATTCATACACCTGGAATTTATGTACACCGCTTAGTGCTCAATACAAGTCCAGAGAAGCGGATTGAGCAGCGCACATTGACTGCGACAGCGTAGTTTCCCTCAGTTACCCAAACAGTTAAGCAACAGAACAGAATATTTAGGAAGATCGATATGCCTTGGACTAGAGATGAGATGGCAGCACGTGCTGCTAAAGAACTAAAAGATGGTTACTACGTAAACTTAGGAATTGGTATGCCTACCTTGGTAGCCAATCATGTACCTAAAGATATGGAAGTATGGCTCCAATCTGAAAATGGCTTATTGGGTATTGGCCCATTTCCAACTGAAGAGACGATTGATGCCGATTTAATTAATGCAGGTAAGCAAACAATTACGACTTTGCCGGGATCTTCTATTTTCTCTTCAGCAGATTCTTTTGGAATGATCCGTGGCGGAAAAATTAACATCGCCATCTTGGGCGCAATGCAAGTAAGCGAACATGGGGACTTAGCCAACTGGATGATTCCAGGAAAAATGGTGAAGGGTATGGGCGGTGCAATGGATTTGGTTGCTGGTGTTAAACACGTTGTCGTGTTGATGGAACACGTTGCCAAAAAGAAAGACGGTACTGAAGAAATCAAAATTTTGCCTAAGTGCACTTTGCCACTTACTGGTGTAGGTGTAATTAGTCAAATCATTACTGATCTCTGTGTTTTGGATATCACACGCTCTGGCTTGAATTTAGTGGAGTTGGCTCCTGGTGTAACCAAAGAGGAAGTGATTGCTAAAACAGGTGCCCCTGTTGACACATCGGGTTTCTGAGCAATTTCTGCGGATGAATGAAATAATGGGATCAATATGGTTGATCCCACATCCTCTTCCCAATCTTCTGCAATGAACGCGTCAGATCCACATTCTCTGCATGCGCATAAACAGGGTGATGCTAAGCATACCCATAGCAAGCAAGTTTCCAATCAAAATCTACTCCTCATTGCTTTAGTTCTCACCTTGGGTTTCTCTGGGGTAGAGGGTGCTGCAGCTTATTTTGCGAATTCTTTAGCGCTGGTCTCAGATGCTGGTCACATGGTGACTGATGCCGCAGCCTTAGGCTTGGCTCTTCTTGCCCAAATTATTTCTCGGCGTCCCCCATCCGCCAAACATTCATTTGGTTTTGGCAGGGCGGAAGCCTTAGCTGCATTTGTAAACAGTATTGTGATGTTGGCTTTAGTGATTTGGATTGTGTATGAGGCAATTAGTCGCTTCTATGATCCGCATAAAGTGGATGGCCTCACGGTAACTGTAGTAGCTGCTATTGGCCTTGCGATGAATCTTGTTGTCGCCTGGGTTTTATCGCGGGATAAAAAGAGTGTAAATACCCGTGCAGCATTAGTGCATGTCATGGGGGATTTACTGGGTTCTGTTGCTGCTTTGTTAGCAGGTGTAGTGATCCAGCTAACTGGCTGGATGCCAATCGATGCGATTCTTTCAATATTGGTATCCCTATTAATTCTCAAATCAACTATTTCAATTTTGCATGAGTCTTATCACTTCCTCATGGAGGGCGTGCCACTGCATATTGATTATTTGGCCGTGGGTAATGATTTAAGAGCTGTACCAGGTGTCTTGGCAGTACATGATCTTCATGTATGGGAGATGACCCCGAGTTTCCCTGCACTGATAGGCCATATTGAAATTACCGAAATGCAAGATTGGCCTGCGATTATGTCTCGCATCAATCGGATGCTCATCGATAAGCATGGGATTGATCATGTGACTTTGCAGCCTGAGGTCTTTGGTGGTGTAGATGAGCATACGCATGATCAGTATTTGCAGGATGAAGTTCGCTTAGCACCAGTGATTCATCAAGGTGATACTTTCTTTGTGCATTGCGCTAGTGGCGATTCCACTCATCGTATGGCCTATCACGCTTGGGGTGATCCCAGTAATCGCAAGGTATTGCTCTGTGTTCATGGTCTAACCAGACGCGGTAGTGACTTCAAGACGCTTGCCGAAGCGATGTGCAAAGATTATTACGTGGTTTGCCCAGACGTCGTTGGCAGGGGGGATTCAGATCGCTTAAGCAATCCGATGCTCTATGCGGTTCCCCAATACGTTTCAGATATTGCTCAGATGGTTAAAGCGCTTGGAGTTTCACAAGTGGATTGGCTGGGAACATCGATGGGTGGTCTGATTGGCATGGTGTATGCCGCAATGCCACATTCCCCAATACGGAGGATGCTGATCAATGATGTGGGCCCAAAAATTGAGCCTGAAGCAATCAAGCGTTTAGGTTCTTATGTGGGTCAACCATTTTCATTTGTTAGCCGAGCTGATGCCTTAAATCGTCTCAATGCAATCTGCGCTACCTTTGGCGAACATACGCCTGAGGAATGGGAAACCTATAATGGACCCATGTTGATCGAGCGTAATGGCTTATGGAGCATGCATTACGATCCCGATATTTCCGTCCCGTTTGCTTCTGTGAACCCCATCATGGCCAAGGCTGGCGAAATGGCAATGTGGCATGCTTTTAAGCAAATCAAAATTCCCATGTTGATTGTGCGCGGTGCCGTGTCTGATTTACTTTCTGCTGCAACAGTTGCAGAGATGTGTAAGGTCAATCCTTATGCGCGTAGTATCGAGATTCCAAATGTGGGTCATGCGCCTGCATTTGTAAAGCAAGAGCAAATTGCTTTAGCAAAAGAATTCTTTAGCTAAGTACTTTCTGTTGCCAATGGCAAACACTCCCTCATCAGATCCAGCTGTAACTCAGTCACTCCAGGAGTCGACTGTATTTGTTGATGCTTGGTATGGAGAACCCCCAGAGTTACATGCCAGTGGCGTCTCGCAAATTCTCGAGACCTTAAATTTAGATGAGACGACATTAATTGCAGCAAGAAATATTGCGCGTACGCATGGCAAAGAAGCCCTGATTAAACTGATTGGTGAAGAGCCTGCTAAGTTGCTCATTGGATATCGAGGTTTACGTCAGGCGCGCTCAAAGTTGGTTCGTAACGATGGCGGTTTAAGCGTCGCAGGCCAAGAAGAAATGCTGCGCAAGATGCTCCTCGCCTTTGGCGATGATTTGCGGGTCGTTCTCATCTATCTTTCATCGCGCTTGCAAACCTTACGCTGGGTTACTCAAGAAAACATTTCCATGCCCTCAGCTTGGGCACAAGAGATTCTCAACATCGATGCCTCCTTGGCCAATCGTTTAGGTATTTGGCAAATGAAATGGGAAATGGAGGATTTGGCTTTTAGGGCGATGTCCCCAGATACCTATCGTGATATTGCCAAGATGCTGGATGCTAAGAGAATCGAGCGGCAGGTATTTATTGATCGCATTGTTTTACAACTTCAAGAGGAGTTAAAGGCAGCGCAGATTACAGGTGAAGTCCTTGGTAGGCCTAAGCATATCTACAGCATCTGGAAAAAGATGCAGGGCAAATCACTAGACTTTGCCGACTTATACGATGTGAGAGCATTTAGAGTGCTAGTTCCCGATGTGAAGTCTTGCTATGCTGTATTGGGTATTGTCCATAACGTCTGGCAACCAGTGCCACGCGAGTTTGATGATTACATTGCAAGGCCTAAGCCTAATGGCTATCAATCGCTTCATACAGTGGTGATGAATGAGGATGGCACCGCATTTGAAATCCAGGTGCGCACACAAGAGATGCATCAACAAGCAGAGTATGGCTTGGCCGCTCACTGGCGTTATAAAGAGGGCGCTTATGTAGGTATGGCTACACCACCCAATCCGGCCAGGACAAATAAACCTCATACGACTCATCAGCAAGGGACACATAGCGCTGAAGTCGCTTACGAACGGCAAATTGCTTGGGCTAGACAACTGATTTCCTGGAAAGAAGATGCCTGGGAGCAACTTAAACATCATGAAATTGATGATCACATCTACGTTCTTACCCCATTGGGCAAAGTGATTTCTTTAGAGAAGGGTTCTACCCCGATTGACTTCGCTTATGCCGTTCATACTAACTTAGGCCATCGCTGTAGGGGTGCTCGTGTCGATGGTGCCATGGTGCCACTAGAGACTGCTTTGCAAAACGGTCAGACAATTGAGATCATTGCAGTCAAGCATGGTGGCCCCTCGCGGGATTGGATTAGTCCTGATAAAAATTATCTGCGCTCCCAAAGAGCGCGCCAAAGAGTGCGTGCTTGGTTTAATGCGCTAGATGATGAAGAAACTGGGCTTACCCCAAAGCCAGCTGATAACAAACTTGAAGTAAATGCTGAAGCTAAAGTTACAGCACCCGAAATTGTTTTAAGAAGCAGTTCGCGTAAAGCGGCCCAAAGTGGTGATGTATTAGTAGTCGGCGTGGACTCATTACTCACTCAGCTAGCGCGTTGCTGCAGACCGGTTCCTCCGGATGCGATTGCAGGATTTGTTACTCAGGGCAGAGGGGTCTCGATTCATCGTCGTTCATGTAAGACCTTTAGAGGTCTTTTAGAGCGAGCGCCTGAGCGGGTAATTCAGACTGCTTGGACTGCCTCAGCGGCAAGCCCGATGCCTAGTGACAACCAAAAGCGTATGTTTCCAGCAGATTTAGTAGTGAGTGGTCTGGATCGACCAGAGCTCATGAGAGAGTTATTTGAAATACTGACCAGGCAGGGTGTTCATGTGATTGATTTGCGTAAATCGGCCAAAAAAGGACTTGCTCAGATCCTTTTAACGGTTGAAGTAAAGGATTCTGAAGTGCTACGTATTGTTCAAAATAGCCTAGAAGAGGTCAAAGGGGTCACCCAAGTACGTCGCCGGTGATAAACTCTATGGCTGTATAGGCTCGTAGCTCAGCTGGTTAGAGCACCACCTTGACATGGTGGGGGTCGTTGGTTCGAGTCCAATCGAGCCTACCAACGAATAAGACCCAAGCGCGGTTGCCCAAAAGCTACCGCGCTTTCTTTTTAGTAGATGTCTGTAGTGCCGCCGCAATAATGCCGTAGATAAACAAAATGGAGTCATCATGCTTGTAGTTACTCTACCCGATGGATCAAAACGTGAGTTTGAGGCCCCAGTTCGTGTTGCAGATGTGGCTCAAAGTATCGGTAGCGGTCTTGCAAAAGCAGCTTTAGGTGGCATCGTTGATGGCAAGATGGTCGACACCAGTTTTGTGATCGATAAAGATAGCCAGTTGGCAATCATCACTGACAAAAGTCCTGAAGCACTAGAAATCGTACGCCACTCCACAGCGCACTTATTGGCATACGCTGTTAAAGAATTATTTCCTGAAGCACAGGTAACAATTGGTCCAGTAATAGAGAATGGTTTTTATTATGACTTTTCTTATCATCGGCCATTTACGCCAGATGACTTAGTTGCTCTCGAAAAGAAGATGGCTGAGCTCGCCAAAAAGGATGAGCCTGTTACACGTACTGTGATGCCACGTGACGCAGCCGTCCAGTTTTTTAAAGAGCAAGGTGAAAACTACAAAGCAGAACTCATAGCCAGCATTCCGCAAGGCGAGGATGTTTCTTTATATGCCGAAGGGAAGTTCACTGACTTATGTCGTGGCCCTCATGTTCCATCGACTGGAAAGTTAAAAGTATTTAAGCTAATGAAGCTGGCTGGTGCTTACTGGCGTGGTGATAGCAAGAATGAGATGTTGCAGCGTATTTATGGCACAGCCTGGTTGCGTAAAGAAGATCAAGACGCTTACTTGCATATGCTTGAAGAGTCTGAGAAGCGTGACCATCGTCGCCTAGGAAAGCAACTGGATCTATTCCATTTCCAAGAAGAGGCGCCTGGACTGATTTTCTGGCATCCAAAAGGCTGGTCAATTTGGCAAGAGGTTGAGCAATACATGCGTCGCGTGTATCAACAAGAAGGCTATCAAGAAGTGAAGGCCCCGCAGATTTTGGATCGCGGTCTTTGGGAAAAATCAGGCCACTGGGAAAACTACAAAGAGAATATGTTCACCACAGAGTCGGAGAATCGTGCCTATGCATTAAAGCCGATGAACTGCCCTGGCCACATTCAAATTTATAATTCGGGCTTACATAGCTATCGTGAATTGCCCTTGCGTTTAGGTGAGTTTGGCCAATGTCACCGTAATGAACCATCGGGTGCATTGCATGGTCTGATGCGTGTGCGCGGATTTACGCAAGATGATGGCCATATTTTCTGTACCGAAGATCAGATTCAGTCTGAAGTGGCGGCATTCGATAAAGCGGTACGTGCCGTCTATCAAGATTTTGGCTTTACCGAGGTTGCGGTAAAGCTAGCCTTACGTCCTGCAAAGCGCGTTGGTGATGATGGGATTTGGGATAAAGCGGAAGCAGCCCTGCGTGGCGCATTGAAGGCTTCTGGGCAAGAATGGGATGAATTACCAGGCGAAGGTGCTTTTTATGGTCCTAAGATTGAATATCACCTTAAAGACTCTATTGGGCGTACTTGGCAGTGCGGCACGATTCAGGTGGATTTCTCTATGCCAGCCCGTTTAGGGGCTGAATACGTTGCCGAAGACAATACCCGCAAGACCCCAGTCATGCTCCATAGGGCAATTGTGGGCTCTTTAGAGCGATTTATCGGTATTTTGATCGAAAACCACGCTGGAAACATGCCTGTCTGGCTTGCCCCTACCCAGGCTGTAGTCCTTAATATCTCAGGGAATTCTGCTGCATATGCACAACAAGTGCAGCAAATGCTGAAAAAACAAGGGTTTAGAGTGGAATCGGATTTGCGGAATGAGAAAATTACGTATAAAATACGCGAGCACGCATTACAGAAGATCCCATTTTTGCTAGTTGTTGGTGATAAAGAATCTGAAAGTAATACGGTGGCCGTTCGTGCCCGTGGCGGAGTGGATTTAGGCGTAATGCCTCTTGATGCCTTCGTTGCCCGACTCCAGCAGGATATATCCCAGAAAGTCGGACCCGAGCCTAGCTAGGGGTGGAGCGGTTTTTATTGTTTTTTTAAAGGAATTAAGAAGATCGCTACTGAAAAATTGCAGCGCATTAACCGGGAAATTACTGCTCCTGACGTGCGTTTGATTGGAATTGATGGAGAGCCCATCGGTGTAGTTAAGTTGAGTGAAGCCTTGGCTTTGGCAGAAGAGAAAGAAACCGATTTGGTTGAAATTGCTCCGACTGCTGTGCCACCTGTAGTCCGGATCATGGACTTCGGCAAATTCAAATACCAAGAAGCGAAGCGGATGCATGAAGCAAAGCTGAAACAAAAAGTGATTCAGGTGAAGGAAGTGAAATTCCGTCCCGGCACTGATGATGGTGACTACGGTGTGAAGCTGCGCAATTTAATCCGCTTTTTGGAAGATGGCGATAAGACAAAGATTACGCTACGGTTTCGGGGTCGTGAAATGGCCCACCAAGAAATCGGAGTCAGAATGTTGGAGCGTTTGAAGTTGGACCTTGTTGAACATGGCCAAGTCGAACAGTTTCCAAAAATGGAAGGCCGCCAGATGGTGATGGTATTGGCCCCCATTCGTAAGGCTAAGTAAAAAGGCAATTCCTCGGAATTATCTTTTTCTTATGTAGGGAGGTGTTTTTAGTGAATAACTAAGGATGCTGGCAGTTTGAAGTGCTTCTAGGTACAGGAAGCGTAACCGTCGGTTACCACCTATGTTGCACAAGTAGATGAAGGGGTGCTTTATGCCCAAGATGAAGAGCAAGAGTAGCGCGAAGAAGCGCTTCACGGTTCGCGCAGGCGGAACGATTAAACGAGGTCAGGCTTTCAAACGCCATATCCTCACCAAGAAGACCACTAAGAATAAGCGTCATTTGCGTGGTTCCACCGAAGTTGCGAAAGCAGACGTTAAGTCAGTTCGCTCCATGCTTCCATACGCTTAACCTCAGACTAGATTAGGAGAATTAAATGCCAAGAGTCAAACGTGGGGTTACAGCAAGAGCCCGTCATAAAAAAATCACCGATGCCGCAACAGGTTACCGCGGTCGTCGTAAAAACGTATTCCGTATTGCTAAGCAAGCGGTTATGCGTGCTGGTCAATATGCTTATCGTGACCGTCGCAACAAGAAACGTGTATTCCGCGCTTTGTGGATCGCCCGTATCAACGCGGCAGTTCGTCAACATGACATGACCTATAGCGTATTCATGAATGGTATGAAGAAGGCTGCGATCGAACTTGACCGCAAAGTGCTTTCTGATATGGCCATTGCTGACAAAGCGGCTTTTGCTGCTTTGGTTACTCGGATTAAATCCGTAGTAAACGCTGCAGCTTAATTCTTAGTTTTTAAAAACTAAGCTGCGATGGTTTCTCTCGACCAAATTGTCGAGGATGCTAAACGTGATTTCCTCGGAGCTGCCGATGCGGCGGCTCTAGAGGACGCGAAAGCCAAGTATCTCGGTAAATCAGGTGTTCTCACTGAGCGTTTAAAAGCGCTTGGTGGAATGTCGCCTGAGGAACGCAAGAGTGCTGGCGCCCAAATTAATCAAATCAAAACACAAGTAGAAGCTGCATTGCAGGAGCGTCGCCAAGCTTTGGCTGATGCAGTATTGATGCAGCGCCTCGCAGCAGAATCTATCGATGTCTCCTTGCCTGGCCGTGGCCAAGTAGTGGGCAGTCTGCATCCGGTGATGCGCACTTGGGAACGTGTCGAAGAGATCTTCCGCTCAATTGGTTTTGATGTAGCAGATGGCCCTGAAATTGAAACCGATTGGTTTAATTTCACCGCTTTAAATAGCCCTGAGAATCATCCCGCACGATCGATGCAGGACACTTTTTATGTTGACGGCAAAGATTCTTTAGAGAAGCCTTTGTTATTGCGCACGCATACTAGCCCCATTCAAGTTCGCTAT
Source organism: uncultured beta proteobacterium (assembly GCA_903843315.1). Lineage (GTDB taxonomy): Bacteria > Pseudomonadota > Gammaproteobacteria > Burkholderiales > Burkholderiaceae > Polynucleobacter. The sequence goes on along the minus strand of CAIMPQ010000101.1, from coordinate 3,543 downwards.
GCCAGTGAGCATGTAAAAAAATATGCCAATGCAAAGGTAATGCCTCCAATTAAGGTTATCGCACCTGGTAGAACGTACCGCGTAGATAGCGATGCTACTCATTCACCGATGTTCCATCAAGTCGAGGGCTTATGGATTGCAGAGAGTGTTTCATTTGCGGATCTGAAGGGTGTGTATACCGATTTCTTGAGAACCTTCTTTGAAACCAATGCATTGCAGGTCCGCTTTCGCCCCTCATATTTTCCTTTTACCGAACCATCGGCAGAAATAGATATGGCCTTTGGGAGCGGCAAACTTGCTGGTCGCTGGTTAGAGATCTCTGGTGCAGGGCAGGTTCATCCAAATGTCTTACGTAACATGGGGATTGATCCTGAGCGCTATACCGGGTTCGCTTTTGGATCTGGTTTAGAACGTTTAACGATGTTGCGTTATGGTATTGATGACTTACGTCTCTTCTTTGAAAACGATTTACGTTTCTTAGCGCAATTCCCTGCATAAGAAAGTACAAATAAAACGCTATGCAATTTTCTGAATCTTGGCTCCGTCAGTATGTGAATCCATCGCTCGATAGCGATGCATTGGGTCATGCGATGACAATGGCTGGATTAGAGGTTGAAGAGCAACATTCAGTAGCACCTGCATTTACCAAGATTGTGGTTGCTCAGATTTTATCTGCAGAACAGCATCCTGATGCTGATCGTTTGCGGGTTTGCAAAGTTGATGCTGGTACTGGGCAAGAGCTGCAAATCGTCTGCGGTGCACCGAATGCACGTGTTGGCATTAAGATTCCTTGTGCCTTAGTTGGCGCTGAATTACCTCCAGCAGAAGCTGGTGGTAAACCGTTCATGATTAAAGTCGGTAAGCTGCGTGGTGTTGAAAGCCAAGGCATGCTTTGCTCTGGTCGCGAGCTTGGTTTAGGCAATGATCACGAAGGTATTTTAGAGTTACCTGCAGATGCCCCAGTTGGTGAAGATATTCGCAAGTACTTAGATTTAGACGATCAAATTTTTGTGATTAAGCTCACTCCAAACAAAGCGGATTGCCTTTCTTTAATCGGTATGGCTAGAGAAGTTTCTGCTATTACTGGTGCAAGCCTTTCCTTGCCTAAATGGACTCCTGTTGCAGTCACTAACACTGACGCACGTAAAGTCACGGTTGAGAGCCAAGACTTATGTGGACGTTTTGCGGGACGGATGATTTGTGGCGTTAATCCTCAGGCAAAGACTCCTGATTGGATTATTCAGCGTCTTTGTAATGCTGGTCAAAGAAGCATTTCTGCATTAGTAGATCTCTCTAACTACGTCATGTTAGAAATGGGTCAGCCCACACATGTGTTTGATATTGATAAATTACAAGGCGATATCAGCGTTCGTTGGGCTAAAGCAGGAGAAACCCTGGAGCTTCTGAATGGTCAAACGGTAACTCTGGTAGGCCCAGATTCCTCAGGTAAAACATTAGAGGTAGGTGTTGTTGCCGATCAACAAGGGCCGGTGGCACTCGCTGGCATTATGGGTGGTAATCATTGTGCTGTTAGTGACGAGACCAAAAATATTTATATTGAAGCGGCTTTCTGGCTACCCTCAGCAATTCAAGGGCGTGCCCGCCGTTTTAATTTCAGTACCGATGCTGCTCACCGTTTTGAGCGTGGAGTTGATCCGCAAAATACGGTTCAATGTCTTGAGTACCTTTCTTCATTAATTTTAGAAGTGTGTGGCGGCCAAGCTGGCCCTGTGGACGATCAAGTATTGAATGTCCCAGAGCGTAAAGCAGTCAAAATGCGTTTGGCACGTGCTCAAAAGGTCATTGGCATTCCACTAACGATTGAAATTGTTTCAGACGTATTTAAGCGCCTTGGCTTTGAATTCAATCAAGAAGGTGATATTTATATTGTTACACCACCAAGCTATCGTTTTGACATTGAAATTGAAGAAGATTTGATTGAAGAAGTCGCACGCATGTATGGCTTTGAAAATATTCCCGACACACCTCCAGTTGCCTCGCTCAAAATGAGTGCTAAGGCTGAAGCAAAGCGTGGAATTCATTTATTACGTCAGCGTTTTGCTCTACAAGGCTATCAAGAAGCTGTTAACTTCGGCTTTACTGATCTCGAAAGCGAGCAACGCTTAACAGGCGCAACGGAAAAAGACGTGATTGCGGTATTAAATCCAATCGCTAACCAATATGGTGTGATGCGTAGCACCTTATGGGGTGGATTGCTTAATAACCTGAAGTCCAACTTGAATCGTGGAGCAGGGCGTGTCCGTTTATTTGAAACTGGCCGCGTATTTAAACGAGATGCCAGCGTTCAAGAGGCTGATGGTCAAGTGGCTGGCTTTAACCAACCCCAGAAGATTGGTGGCTTAGCTTATGGTACTTTTGTGCCAGAGCAATGGGCTAGCGCAACAAGAGTAGTCGATTTTTTTGATGTGAAGGGTGATCTAGAGCGTGTATTAGAGCCTCTCCATTTTGTCACTGAATCTGCTCAGCATCCTGCCTTGCATCCTGGCCGTAGCGCCAAAGTATTCTTAATGATCAATAAGAATCGTATTGCAGTGGGTTGGATTGGTGAATTACATCCCGGATTACAGCAAGCTTATGAATTGCCACAGGCTCCCGTATTATTTGAATTAGATCTTGAGTTGATTCGTGAGCTTGGATTACCAGCTCCTATGGAGTTGAGCAAGCTTCCTGCAGTGCAACGAGATTTGGCTGTAGTGGTAAAACAAAATGTTTCCGCCCAAGCTCTTTTAGATGCAATGGCGGCTAGCAAGCAAAACTTTGTACGCAATATTGAGCTATTTGATGAATTTAGGCCTAAGGCTGGTTCAAATAGTATGGCCGACGATGAAAAGAGTTTAGCCTTCCGTGTAACCCTACTAAACCCTAATGACACTTTACAGGACGCCCAAATTGATGCAGTAATCTCATCTTTATTAGGCGCAGTAGAAAAAAAATGCGCAGCCCGTCTGCGCTAGGTTTAGTATTAGGTAAATATTAGAAAAACAGCCATAAGAGAATCAGCAATGAGCGACTTAAATATCAACGACACCGTTACGAAGAATGAGCTATCTGAGGCGCTTTTTGATCAGGTTGGTTTAAATAAGCGTGAAGCCAAAGATATGATTGATGCATTCTTTGATCGCATCGGGCACTCTCTTGAGGCTGGTGTCGAAGTTAAGATTTCTGGTTTTGGAAATTTTCAGTTGCGCAATAAATCGGCTCGTCCTGGCCGAAATCCAAAAACAGGTCAAATGATTCCGATTGCAGCTAGGCGGGTTGTCACTTTCCATGCCAGTCAAAAGCTAAAAGATGTTGTGGAGTCACATGCTAGAGAAATCCGAGCTTGATGCTAGCTCGGCGTTGCTGAGCTCTCAACTTCCCCCTATACCCGCTAAGCGTTATTTCACCATTGGTGAAGTTGCTGACCTTTGCGGTGTGCGCTCTCATGTGCTGCGCTATTGGGAGCAGGAGTTTGCACAACTCAATCCACAAAAACGTCGCGGCAACCGCCGCTACTATCAGCATCATGAGGTGGTATTGATT
>CAIMPQ010000100.1 GCA_903843315.1 uncultured beta proteobacterium | reverse complement strand
TCGTAGCCATTTAGTTTTGAGTGCCGCAGTCATTAAGAGTTCAGAAGCAACGTATGAGATGGTTAAAACCATGCGCGCCTCGATCTTGGTGCTTGGACCGCTGTTAGCGAGAATGCATAGCGCTAAGGTCTCATTACCAGGAGGCTGTGCCATTGGGGCTCGTCCTGTAGACCAGCATATCAAAGGCCTAAAGGCGATGGGTGCAAGTATCAAAATTAAAAGTGGCTATATCCAAGCAGAAACGAAGCCAACGACAGATCGCTTAAAGGGTGCATCTATTTTGACTGACATGATTACGGTCACTGGTACTGAGAATTTGCTAATGGCAGCTACGCTCGCGTCGGGCACTACTATTTTGGAAAATGCAGCTCGAGAACCAGAGGTGGGTGACTTAGCAGAATTATTAGTGAAGATGGGCGCAAAGATTTCTGGAATTGGTAGCGACCGTCTTGTGATTGAAGGCGTTGAAAAGCTGCATGGTGCTGAGCATTCTGTGATTCCAGACCGGATTGAAGCTGGTACTTTCTTGTGTGCAGTTGCTGCAGCTGGCGGTGAGGTCTTGGTAAAGTACTGTCGACCCGATACTTTAGACGCAGTGATCGTGAAGCTGAAAGAAGCTGGCTTGCAAATGGAAGTGGGTCCTGATTGGATTAAGGGCTCTATGCAGGGGCGCCCAAAGGCAGTGAGTTTTCGCACCTCTGAATACCCGGCATTCCCAACAGATATGCAGGCGCAATTAATGGCGGTAAATGCAGTGGCGGCTGGAAGCTCAACGATCACGGAGACCATTTTTGAAAATCGTTTCATGCACGTACAAGAATTGAATCGCTTGGGTGCAGATATTGCGATTGAGGGAAATACGGCAATTGCACAGGGCGTTGAGAAGTTATCGGGCGCCGTGGTGATGGCGACAGATTTGCGAGCTTCTGCTAGCTTGGTCATAGCAGGCTTGGCGGCTCAGGGGGAAACTCAGGTTGATCGGATCTATCATCTGGATCGCGGGTATGACCGTATGGAGCAGAAATTAACGCTCTTAGGCGCAAAGATTGAGCGCATAAAGTAAGCCTGATGGATAATTAGTCCATGAAATTGACTTTAGCCCTCTCCAAAGGGCGCATCTTCGAAGAGACTGCTGAGATCCTATCCAAGGTCGGTATCGTGCCGCTGGAAGATCCTGAAAAGTCACGCAAACTCATTATTGAGACTTCGAATCCCGATGTTCGTTTAATCATTGTGCGAGCCTCTGACGTGCCCACTTACGTTCAATTCGGTGGTGCAGATTTCGGTGTAGCCGGCTTAGATGTTCTACTGGAAAAGGGTACGGACGGCTTATATGTGCCTTTTGACTTAGATATTGCTAAATGCAGAATGTCTGTTGCAGTACGCGAAGGCTTTGACTATGCCGCTGCAGTAAAGCAGGGCTCACGCCTTAAGGTGGCAACGAAGTACGTCAATTGCGCACGTGAACACTTTGCAAATAAGGGTGTACATATCGATACGATTCAGCTCTATGGTTCTATGGAGTTAGCGCCCTTGGTCGGTTTGGCTGATGCGATTGTGGATTTGGTGTCTACAGGGAATACGTTGCGCGCAAATGGCCTAGTTGAGGTGGAGCCGATTGCCGATATTAGTGCGCGTTTAGTCGTCAATCAAGCATCGTACAAACGCAAGCGTGCCCAACTTCAACCCATTTTTGACTTGCTGAAGTAATTAATAGAAGCATTATTCCTTCTTACTCAAATGTCTTCAGCACCAATCAACGTTAAGCGCCTCAATAGCCAAGATACGGGTTTCAAAGAAACCCTGCAAGCGAGCCTTTCCTTGCCCACGGCAGACGACGAAGCAGTTGATGCTGCAGTCGCCAAGATTCTCTTAGCAGTCAAGGAGAGGGGTGATGAAGCGGTCTTGGATTTTACTAAGCAATTTGATCGTTTAACTGTTGCTGGCGTTTCTGAATTAGAGATCCCTCGCAAAGATTTAGAACAGGCTTATCGGTCTTTATCGGCGGAACAAAAAAGCGCATTGGATATAGCTGCACAAAGAGTCCGCGCATATCACGAGAAACAAAAACTGGAGACGGGTTGTCACTCTTGGGAATATGAAGAGGCTGATGGTACACGCTTAGGTCAAAAAGTAACTGCATTGGACCGTGTTGGGATTTATGTTCCTGGCGGTAAGGCGGCTTATCCATCTTCAGTCTTGATGAATGCGATTCCAGCAAAAGTAGCTGGTGTAGCTGAAGTGATTATGGTGGTGCCAACACCGGATGGTGCTCGCAATCCTTTGGTATTGGCTGCAGCCTATTTAGCTGGAGTAGACCGCGTATTTACGATTGGCGGTGCTCAGGCGATTGGGGCTTTGGCTCATGGAACTCAAACAATCCCGTCTGTAGATAAGATTGTTGGTCCAGGTAATGCGTATGTAGCTGCTGCTAAACGCAGGGTTTTTGGCACCGTGGGGATTGATATGATTGCTGGCCCTTCAGAAATTTTGGTCCTTTGCGATGGTTCCAGCAATCCTGATTGGATTGCAATGGACCTATTTTCTCAAGCAGAGCATGATGAGCAGGCTCAATCTATCCTGCTCTGTCCGGATGCTGCCTTTATTGAACAAGTTCAAGCAAGCATCAACAAGCTGCTCCCAGAAATGCCCAGAGCCAAAGTGATAGAAGCTTCTTTGACCAATCGCGCCCTATTAATTCAGGTGCAGAATATGAGTGAAGCTTGCGAGATAGCAAACGCCATTGCTGCAGAACACTTAGAGATTTGCGCTGCCGAT
>CAIMPQ010000099.1 GCA_903843315.1 uncultured beta proteobacterium | reverse complement strand
GGTGAGCTGCCCAACAAAGAGCGCATGCGGAAATCCGAATTCATTGTTTTAGTTATCGCCCAAGGCGGCAAGTAGTTCAGCCTGATGTTCCGAAGCAAGAGCATTGCATAGATCATCAATATCACCATCCATCATGGAATCAATTTTGTACAGGGTAAGGTTGATGCGGTGATCAGTGATACGACCTTGAGGGAAGTTGTAGGTACGAATGCGATCACTGCGATCGCCGGAGCCAACAAGTGATTTTCTAGTTTGCGCTTCGAGCTGGTGTTTCTCCCGCTCACGGGCATCCATAATGCGTGAAACTAACACCTTCATTGCTTGTTCACGATTGCGGTGTTGGCTGCGATCGTCCTGACATTCAACTACGGTACCAGTTGGCAAGTGGGTAATGCGCACAGCAGAATCAGTTTTATTAATGTGTTGCCCACCCGCGCCAGAAGCGCGGAAGGTATCGATTCGTAACTCAGCAGGATTGATTTTGACAGCCTCTAACTCATCTGCTTCTGGCATGACAGCGACAGTGCATGCTGATGTATGTATACGCCCTTGGGTTTCAGTCTGGGGAACGCGTTGTACGCGATGACCACCAGATTCGAATTTGAGGCGGGAATAGACTGATTGGCCAACGAGGCGCAAGACAACCTCTTTATATCCCCCTAGATCAGATTCAGCAGCACTAACTACTTCTACTTTCCAGCCTTGACGCTCAGCAAAACGCGTATACATGCGCAAAAGGTCGCCTGCAAAGAGGGCGCTCTCATCACCACCAGTTCCAGCCCGAATTTCTAAGAAGACATTACGCTCGTCATTCTCATCTTTGGGCAGCAATAATTTCTGCAGTACCTCTTCAAGCTCTTCCATCGTAGCCAATGCTTGCTTTTGCTCTTCGTCGGCAAAGTCTTTCATCTCAGGATCTTTACGCATCTCCTCTGCCGCTTGGACATCAGCTTCAGCTTGTTTATATAAGCCAAATTGCTCGACAACAGTAGCAATGTCAGAATGTTCGCGCGTGAGTTTCCTATAAGCATCCATATCTTTGGTTGCCTCTTCAGAGGTTAAAAGGGAATTAAGTTCGGCTAAGCGTGTATCTAGGTGGTCAAGCTTAGCCCGCATGCTGGGCTTCATTTAATGGTCTTCTGGCTTGGAATGCGAGGCGAATAATTTAGGTAACAACTTAATCAGGGCGTCACGCTCAGCGCCATTAGAGTGTTGCAATGCATGTAGTGAGCCATGCAAAAACTTATTGGTCAGGCCTTGTGCCATTGCATTGAGAACTTCTTGTGGGTCATCACCACGCATGAGACGTTTCATGGCGCGCTCTAACTCAAGCTGTCTTAGGCGCTCACCTTGTTGTTGAATATCTTGAATGATGGGAACAGAATTACGTCCCTGCATCCAGTGCATAAAGTTGCCTACACGATCTTCAATAATCGCTTCGGCTTGGCTTACTGCTGCTTGTCTCAAGTTTGCGCCAGTTTGAATCATGACACCAAGGTCATCTACAGAGTAGAGATAGACATCATCCAGTCTGGATATTTCTGGTTCAAAATCACGGGGTACAGCTAGATCAATCATGACCATTGGCTTGTGGCGGCGCTGCTTGAGAGCGCTTTCAACCATGCCAAGCCCAATAATGGGTAGGGATGAGGCGGTGCTAGATACAACAATATCGAATTCGTGTAGGCGCCCCGGAAGTTCTGATAGCTTGAAAGATTCAGCTTCTATATCTTGTGAGGAAATGGAATCTGCTAATTCTTGTCCGCGTTCGATAGTACGATTTGCGATCGCTACATGCTTTGGTTTGCGTGCCATAAAGTGGGTTGCGCATAAGGTAATCATGTCGCCTGCACCAATAAACAAAATATGCTGTTCAGAAATCTTTTCAAAGATGCGCTCAGAAAGACGTACGGATGCTGCCGCCATAGAAATGGAATGCGCACCAATTTCTGTAGATCCACGAACTTCTTTAGCAACGGCAAATGTTTTCTGGAAAAGCTGGTTGAGGTAGGTTCCCAAAACACCCGCCTCATTGGCGGTGCGAACAGCATCTTTCATCTGACCTAAAATTTGGGTTTCGCCAATCACCATCGAATCTAAACCACAGGCAACTCTGAAAGCATGACGAACCGCATCGGATTGCGGTAAGGAATAAATATGAGGCTCAAGACTGCTGGGGGCAAGTTTTTGAGTTTTAGCTAGCCAATCAAAAGTGGCTGCGTGCAAAACTCCGGCAGTACTAGCGTCATTAGCGGCACAATACACCTCAGTGCGATTGCAGGTCGACAAAATGGTAGCTTCCGGTAACCCGGCCTGATTCGCACCAACTAAATGTTGGCGTAGATCGTGCAACGCTTCTTGAAGAAATTCAGGGTCAAAGGCGACCTTTTCCCGAATGGCGACCGGCGCTGTGTGATGATTGATGCCGAGTGTCAACAACTTCATAATGGCAATTATAGATTTGATGACAGCATTAATGGGGGTAACAATGGGGTTTTTGGCTTTTCTGCTAATTGGCGGTATCTCTGGGGCATCCGCTTGGATTTTTTACCCTGGCCAATCCAATGGATCAAATCAAGGAAAGCTCCTTGTGGTTGGGTTTCTAGGCTTCCTTGCCGCTGCTGCAAGCTCCTATGTTGGACAATACATAGGATTTTTTCAGTCAGGGCAAATGCTGGAATGGCTTAGTGCAATCTTTGCCTCTTGCCTAGTTGGCTGTGTTTTTACTGCTTTAGCGAAATAAGTCAGCTTGAGGATCAGATTTTGAATTCATTGAGGCTTTATTAACCCAATCAATTCTGTCTATGCCATGGTTGTCGAGCCACTGATTGGCTTTAGTAAAGTGGCCACAACTTGTCTTGGCGCCAGGCTCTAAAAATGGCTTATCTGTTTTGTATACCCCCAGACCAGATGGGTGAGACGATTGCAATATCAATTGCTCCTTGCCAGCTTCAATCAAAGGCAATTTAGATTGAGCATGCCCACCCCAGAGCATCCAGACTAAATTGGGTCTTTGCAATGCCAGCGCAGAAATGAGTCGGTCAATCAGACTTTTCCATCCTAAATTAGCATGGCTACCTGCTTCACCAAGCCTAACGCTCAGCGCAGTATTCAGAAGCAACACTCCTTGCTCAGTCCAGGCATGAAGATCTCCATTTGGAAGTTCACCAAAACCCTCTAGCGCAAGTGCTTTGCTGATATTGCGAAGTGAACTGGGATATTCTCGAGACTTGGTTGGGATGCTTGCTGGAATGGAAAATGCCAGACCTTGTGCAAGGCCGGGTGAGTGATATGGATCTTGACCGAGGATCACCAGCTTGACTGATGCAACGGGGGTAAGCGTGAGCGCTTTAAAAAAATGGTTGGGCTCTGGACAAATCAACTCTGGATTGGTTTTTAAAGCTTCTCGTAAATTACCCTCTAATGTTTTCCAGGCATCCGATTCTAAATAGTCACCCAATAACGTACGCCAATCTTCCGGAATATCGTCTTGAGAAAAAGAATGCATCAATTTGTGTTGTCAATTAGTGAGTTGGGCTCAGCTCATACTGCATAGGCAATTGATTGGTTAGTAAGATCGCCATACGCTCATGCTCTAAGTCATCTCGGTAAAAACAGAGATGAAGGTTTTGCCCCTCGATGAGACTACCTAAGACTTTATCCCACCGACTGCTTGTAATGCGCTGGCCGTTGATGCTGGCAAGCAGGTCGCCTGGTGCTAGGCCTGCCAATTGAGCAAAGCCATCATCCAAGACATGAGTTACTTTCAGCCAGCCATTGACCTCAGTATGGCGCATACCAAATTGCAATTTGATTTTTTCTAACGGGGATTGTTTTTTTGTTTTAACTGAAATGAGTTTGGAGCCAATCCATTTTTGAATGGGAATATCCTCAGTACCAAAAATGTAACAGGATTTCATTTCATTCCAGATTTTGCTAAATCCGGCTCCAAGTAGCTCATGAATTAATTCATCCATACCATCCTCTGCAATGCCTTGAAGAGTAATACCATGTCTTTGCCAGATGAGGCGCATGAGGTCGTCTAATGATTTTTGATTTTTCGAAAAAGCGCGAATTTGTAAATCTAGACCCAGAGCAAGAAGAGCGCCCTTACCGTAATAGCTGACAACCGCATTGGGTGTATTTTCATCAGCCTGATAGTACTTCGTCCAAGCATCAAAGGAGCTATCTGCTAGGCTTTGCTTCTGTCTTCCTGGGCCACGTAAGACGCCGTTCCAGCTGTCTGTGACTAATTTCAAATAGGTTTTAAGATCAATTTGTTCACTGCGGAACAGTTGAAGATCGTCGTAGTAGCTAGTAAAGCCTTCAAATAGCCAAAGTAGGCGCGTGTAAGTTCTTTTGCTAAGGTCATAAGGCTGAAATGCTTTAGGCTGAATTCTTTTGACTAGCCATGCATGGAAGTACTCATGACTGCATAGACCCAGAAACTCACGATAAGCAGAATCTTCCAGCGGTGTATTTAGCTGCGGAATTTGATCGCGACGGCAGAGTAATGCCGTACTACTGCGATGCTCAAGACCGCCATAGCCATTTAAAACTGCGTTCACTAAAAAGAGATAGCTAGTAAATGGTGCTCGCTTATTTTTGGGCTCAAAAAGATTGATGGTGCATGTGCAGATCGCTTGTAGATCTTGAGCAAGTCTTTTTACATCTACTGGATGAATGCATCCTTGAATGGCCATACTGTGGGGCACGCCATTTGACTTCCAGTGAACGATTTGAAACTCGCCCATTGCGACTGGGTGATCCAGTAGATCATCGTAATTTTGGGCAAGATAAAAACCAAATCCTCGTTCATCGACTTTTGCAACTCTTAAATTGGTTGCTACTGTCCAGTGATCTGTAAATCCCGCATCTGGTCGAGTAATGGCGAGTGAACAGGGTAAATCTTCTTGCCCTAATACAGCTAGACATAAGCTGCTTGCATTAAAGAAAGCACGTTCAGTATCCAGATAGGCGGCACGAACAGAAGCGTCGTATGCGTATACCGTTGTGATTATTTCAACTGGGCCACTTTCTTTTGGTAAACGCCATTGATCGTTATTGATTCTTTCTAAAGAAAGCTTTTTCTTATTAGAACCAGTTGAGTGAGCCTCAATTGATTCAATCTGCTTACTAAAGTCTCGAATCAAATAACTTCCCGGAATCCATGCAGGCATTTGCAGTACCTGCCCTTCGGGATCGGGTGCTGCAATAAGCAATTTCACATGAAAGTGATGGCCATGAAGGTCTGCTGGCCAAACTGTGTACTGGATAGCAGGGAGATCTGAAGTATTCATCATCTTTATTTCAGCGTACTAAATTTCTTTTCGATATCTGTAATTTGCACTGCACCAGGGAAACGGCTGCCGTCAGTAAAGAAAAGGGTTGGGGTACCAGTGATTCCATAGGTTTTAGCAAACGCCATATTTTTATCTAAGGGGGTGTTGCAATCGCTTTTACCGCTTGGTGTAATCCCATTGATCATCCAATCGGTGTATGACTTATAAGGATCAGAGGAGCACCAAATTTGCTTCGATTTCTGAGCAGAGTCAGGAGACAGGATGGGGATCAGGTAGGTATAGATTGTGACATTGTCTAGCTGAAGCAAAGATTTCTCGAGTCGTTTGCAATAACCGCAGTTAGGGTCAGAGAAGACTGCCAATTGGCGGCTGCCATTGCCACGAACAATTTTGATGGCATTTGCTTGAGTCAAGTCGGCCCACTTAATGCGATTTAAATCTGCTTGTCTTAGTTCGGTAAGATTTTTGCCACTAGCTAATTCAATGATTTCACCTTGGATCAGATATTTTCCAGAGGTATCTGTATAAAAAATTTCATTTCCTACGAGAACTTCATATAAACCGGAGACTGGTGATGCAGTAACGCTCCGCACTTTTGCATTAGCGCCCAACTTTTTCTGGATCTCCGTTTTAACTTGTTGCTCTGCTTGTGCATGTGCGTACCCAGAAAAAAGTAAGCTAGCGAAAAGAAGTGCAGTGGCAGATAAAAATTTATTCAAAATCAATTTCCCCTAATGCGCGCTCAATGAGGCGCTGTTTTATGAAGTGACTTTTGTTCACTAGGCCAAGACCCCAATTGCGTACTTGTCGTTCGGTATTGCTACTGGCTGAGAATAATTTTTTGAGTTTGTCCGTAACCCATAAAAGTGCACTTGTATCGCCTTGACGTTGGCGCTCATAGCGACGTAGCAGCACAATATCGCTAGGTGAGCGGAAGGATTCACGTTTTCCCAGAATGTTGAGTAACACCGCTACATCTCGAAGCCCTAGGTTTAGTCCTTGCCCTGCGAGTGGGTGCATAACATGGGCTGCATCGCCAATGAGCGCTACTTTTGGAGATGACTCGGGTCCAATAAATCGCTTAGCCCGAATCTTCCTGAGTGGAAACGCAGTCGGCACTGAATTCAGCGTGAGCTCACCCAATTGTTTGCTAATCGCGCCCTTCGCAATAGTTGAAAATTGATCAAGCCATTGCGTTTGATTGAGTTTTAACAATTCAGAAGCGTGTTCGGGGGAAGTTGACCATACCATGGATACTTGTTTTCCAGGCAAGGGCAACATGGCAACAATATCGCCGCCAGGCAAGAACCACTGAGACGCAGTGTCAAGGTGGGGATAAGTACAAAGCCAGTTAGCCACGACAGCACTTTGTGAATAACTTTCTTCGCTAGTCGTAATACCTAGCTCTGAACGAATAGGGGAGTTGGCGCCATCCGCAGCAATGACTAATTGCGCGCGAATCAGTCCACCACTTTTTAAATGCAGCGTACTTCCTTCTGTATCAACCTCAATTTTTTCAACAACATCAGCGATACGCTCCAATTTATTTTGAAAGCGCGATGCTTGATCAAGGGTGTGCTCAATGACATTGGATTCACCGATCCAGGCTAATTGAGGAGTGCCTGCTTCGAAAGCAGAAAGGTGGAGTTGATCATTTTTTTCACCTCGATCACCGTAAATCCGCATATCGCGGACGGGTTGCATTCTGGCCTGATCAACTGCATCCCATATCTGTAGATGAGCCAGCAGTTTTTGGGTGCTTGGAGAAAAGGCGTAAATTCGTTGACCCCATTGAAGCCCCTGAGGAGCGGGAACCGCTTTATCCAAATCTGGTGCAATTTCAAGGGTTTGTAGGCCCATTTGGGCTAGCCCTAAAGCGCAAGCCTTACCAGCAATACCTCCGCCGACCACGACTACGTCTGCGGTGCGGATTTTGCCGGAATGCAAAAAGGATTTGGGTGGGTGATTTTGATGAACTTCTGACATATCTCGATGATATCGAAACCAGCACCTTTACAATAAAGGTATGTCTTTGAAATGTGGCATCGTCGGCCTGCCTAACGTCGGCAAATCTACCCTCTTTAATGCGCTTACCAAGGCTGGAATCGCAGCGGAAAACTATCCTTTCTGCACGATTGAGCCTAATGTAGGCATTGTTGAGGTTCCTGACCCTCGTCTAGCCGCATTGGCTGAGATCGTAAAGCCGGAGCGTATCCTGCCTGCAGCTGTCGAATTTGTCGACATTGCTGGCCTAGTTGCTGGCGCATCCAAGGGCGAAGGTCTAGGCAACCAATTTTTAGCTAATATTCGGGAAACTGACGCAATTACTCATGTTGTACGTTGCTTTGAGGATCCCAATATCATTCACGTGGCGGGTAAGATTGACCCGATCTCCGATATTGGGGTTATAGATACTGAATTGGCTCTCTCAGACCTGGCAACCGTTGAAAAAACCCTCAATCGTTCTAGTAAGGCTGCGAAATCCGGTAACGATAAAGAGGCTGCTGCATTAGTGGCTGTTCTCACTAAAGTGCAATCCCATTTAGATTCTGCATTACCAGTGCGCAGCCTGAATTTGAGTGAAGATGAGTTGCTGTTGATTAAGCCATTATGTTTAATTACTGCTAAGCCAGCGATGTATGTTGCGAATGTTAAAGAAGATGGATTTATTAATAACCCACATCTTGAGGCGGTTAAGCAACATGCTGCAAAAGAGCAAGCTCCAGTTGTTGCAGTATGTGCAGCGATTGAAGCAGAAATTGCCGACTTAGAGGATGCTGACAAGATTGAATTTTTAGCAGACTTAGGTATGGAAGAGCCAGGATTAGATCGTGTGATTCGTGCAGGTTACTCATTGCTTGGTTTACATACGTATTTCACTGCTGGTGTGAAAGAAGTACGTGCTTGGACAATTCATCAAGGTGATACAGCACCTCAAGCAGCCGGCGTTATTCATACAGACTTTGAGCGTGGCTTTATTCGTGCCCAGACAATCTCTTATGATGACTTCATCCAGTTCAAGGGTGAGTCAGGCGCAAAAGAGGCTGGCAAGATGCGTGCTGAAGGTAAGGAATATGTTGTTAAAGACGGGGATGTGCTGAATTTCTTGTTTAACGTCTAAGCACCTAATTCAAAGGCGAATTCATTTCGTCAAAATAAAAAAGCCCTTCGATAAGGGCTTTTTTATTCAGCACTCAATGTCAGTGCTAAACCAATTTACTTCAATTATTTAAGCGGGCTTAATGGCTTTTTCTAAGCATTTAGAGAATTCATCATAGCGTTTGAGTGCAAGCTTAGTTGGCAGAACTTCTTTTTTGCGGCCATCATCATTGCTAGCCATCTTGACGTAGCCCATGGCGATGAGATTTTTTAACCGGCCATGTAGTGTTGCCTGAGATCCTAAATCAGATAATGAAATCAAATCACCAACCAAGATAGATTCGCTTGCGTGATAACTTAAGATGATTTTATCCAATAGACTTTCCTCGGTAACATCGAGTTTTTTGCCAGGATTGATTCTGTCTAAGGCATCTATCAGGTTGAGAAATCGTAGATAGGAGGATTGCTTGAGTGTTGACATATTAATTCTAGTTTATGTAAAGCCTTATTTACCAATCGGTAAGTTGAATCATATTCTTAAAATAGAATTCTAGCAATTGATACGAGTCAAGAAAAGATCCTTCATACTCTCTTGTATGAGTGGGCATATTAGAAATTCTTCTGAATGGTTTTTTGGCTGTGCAATTAGTGCGCTAGCGTACGCTTTTCTCTTTTTTATCAATTCTTGGCTAACGAATGATCTGGTTTTTAGTTTAGGGGTTAATTGGATTTATTTGCCTGCCGGCTTGCGCTTATTTCTAACATTGATCTTTGGTTTGCCTGCTGCCATTGGCATTGCAATAGCTTCATTTTTAATCAGCTATTACGGGGAATTTCCCAATGATTTAACGTTGTGCATTGGGGTTGGTTTAGTCTCGGGTTTTGCGCCATACCTAGCTAGAATTTTCGTTATTAGTAATGTTCGTCTTGAGCCAGATATGAGTAATCTTAGTTTGCAAAAGCTTTTAATTTGCATATGCGTTTACGCAGCTTTGAGCGCGGGATTGCATCAATGGTGGTTTTCTACTGCAGCTTTAGAAAATACCGGTGGTATGAATCACTTCTTCGTGATGTTTATAGGCGATGTGCTCGGTTCATTGCTGTTGATCTCTCTGATCAAATACAGCCTCGATTTTTTGAAAAAGACTAGGAAAACAGCTCACTAAGGGCAGCGCCTGGATCTGCTGCACGCATAAAGGCTTCGCCAACCAAGAATGCGTTGATTTGGTTGTCACGCATCAATTGAACGTCAGCACGACTTAATATCCCAGATTCAGTCACTAAGGTTTTATTGCTGGGAACCATAGATAAAAGTGAAAGCGTGGTTTGCAGTGTTACTTCAAAGGTCTTGAGGTTGCGATTATTGATCCCCAATAAGGGTGTCTTGAGTTCTAACGCTTGCTCTAGCTCAGGGGCGTTATGTACCTCAACTAATACATCCAAACCTAGATCATGAGCACAGGCTTCGAGATCCTTCATTTGATTTAATTCTAAGCAGGCAACAATGAGTAGGATGGCGTCTGCGCCAATTGCCCGCGCTTCATAGACTTGATAGGGATCGATTGTGAAATCTTTACGCAAGACTGGAATGCTGCACGCAGCCCGAGCCTCTTGTAAATAAGCATTACAACCCTGGAAATAATCGAGGTCAGTGAGGACGGATAAGCAAGCAGCGCCATGTTTTTCATAAGACAGCGCAATTTCTGCAGGCTTGAAATTCTCGCGCAGAATGCCTTTGCTGGGACTGGCTTTTTTGATTTCGGTAATAACACCGGCTTTGCCAGCGGCAATTTTGTTTTCAATCGCCTGTATAAAGCCGCGTGGCTTCAAAAGAGGATCTAGGTTGTTTGCCTCTGCAATCTCGCGTTGATTAACGAGAGAAGCGCGTTTTAAGCTACTTAAAACTTCAATCTTTTTTGTCGCAACAATTTTATCGAGTATATCGCTCATGAATAATCAGCTATTTAGATTGGGTAGCCGCAACAAATGCATCTAACTTTTTACGAGCCGCACCAGAAGCGATCGCTGTCTTGGCCATTGCGAGACCCGAGGCGATATCTTTAGCTACTCCCGCAACATACAGGGTAGCGCCTGCATTGAGGCAAACAATATCACTTGCTGCGCCCGGTTTATTGTCAATCACGTCCAAAACTATTTTTTTAGACTCTTCTGCATTGGCCACTTTGAAGCTATTACTTGGTGCTGTATTTAAGCCAAAGTCTTTTGGATGAATTTCGTATTCGCGCACTACACCATCTTTAAGTTCGCCAACCATGGTGGGGCCTTCTAAAGAAATTTCATCTAAACCATCACGGCCATAAACTACCAAAGCATGATCCATGCCTAGCGCCTGGAGAACTCGTGTTTGAATGCCTACTAGGTCGGGATGGAATACGCCCATCAAAATCCGTTTAGCATCAGCAGGGTTAGTAAGTGGGCCCAGAATATTAAAAATCGTCCGCACCCCTAATTGTTTGCGGATAGGAACGACATTTTTCATGGCAGGGTGATGATTTGGGGCAAACATAAAGCCGGCGCCCACGGTAGCAATGCAGTTTGCAACTTGTTCGGCTGAAAGTCCTAGATTAACTCCTAAGGCTTCCAATACATCTGCACTTCCTGACTTGCTACTGACACTACGATTGCCGTGCTTAGCAATTTTTGCTCCCGCCGCCGCAGCTACAAACATTGCCGCAGTAGAAATATTGAAAGTATGTGCCCCATCTCCACCGGTGCCTACTACATCAACTAAATGAGTACGATCATCAACCTGTACTGGGGTAGCAAATTCACGCATCACCTTGGCAGCAGCAGCGATCTCTCCAACGGTTTCTTTTTTAGTGCGTAAGGCTACCAATAGGCCAGCAACGAGTTCCGGTGACATTTCACCACTCATAATGAGTCGCATCATCGCAGTCATTTCATCATGAAAGAGTTCACGGTGTTCAATGCAGCGTTGCAGGGCTTCTTGCGGAGTAATTGGCATAGCGCTTTTTATCGAGTTACTTATGTATTTAGTAAAAAATTCTTGAGCAGAGCGTGACCATGTTCAGAAAGAATGGACTCGGGATGGAATTGAACCCCTTCTACAGCCAGCTCACGATGACGCACAGCCATGATTTCACCATCAGAGGATGTCGCGGTAACCTCTAATACTGCTGGCAAGGAACTTTTTTCAATTGCTAATGAGTGATAGCGAGTGACTTTGAATGGATTCGGTAAGTTTTTAAAAACCCCAACGCCGGTGTGATGAATCAAATCCGTTTTGCCATGCATTACCTTTTGGGCGCGAATGACATTGCCGCCAAAGGCTTCGCCAATCGCTTGGTGTCCAAGACAGACTCCCAAAATCGGAATTTTTCCTGCATAGTGTTTGATTGTTTCAACTGAGATTCCAGCCTCTGCTGGACTGCATGGCCCAGGAGAAATGCAAATACGGGCAGGATTTAGTCTCGCAATATCTTCAACGGAGATCTCATCGTTTCGAAACACTTTGACTTCTTCACCCAGCTCAGCAAAATATTGCACGAGGTTGTAGGTAAACGAGTCGTAGTTATCAATCATTAGGAGCATCAAGTCCTCCTTGTACTAATTCAGCAGCCGTTAATACAGCCCGCGCCTTGGCCTCAGTTTCTTTCCACTCGGCTGTGGGATCTGAGTCAGCAACTACTCCAGCACCAGCTTGAGAGTGCAGCACGCCATCGCGAATCACTCCTGTACGAATGGCGATAGCCACATCCATATCCCCTGAGAAAGAAAGATAACCAACTGCTCCACCATAAACACAACGTTTTACAATTTCCATCTCATCAATAATTTCCATCGCCCGTATTTTTGGTGCTCCAGATAAGGTGCCCGCAGGGAAGGTAGCTCGCAGCACATCCATATTACTCATGTCGTCTAAAAGATGCCCCTCAACTGAGCTCACAATATGCTGCACATGAGAATACTTTTCAATCGACATAGAGTCAGTAACTTTTACTGACCCAGTCTTGGCAATTCGGCCAACATCATTTCGAGCCAGGTCGATCAACATGACATGCTCGGCAATTTCTTTAGGGTCAGCTAAGAGTTCCTTAGCTAATCGTTCATCTTCCTCGGGTGTGGCGCCACGCGGACGTGTTCCAGCGAGGGGGCGAATCGTCACAATCTTTTCTACAGCCAGTTTTTCCTGGCGAACCAAAATTTCTGGGGATGACCCAACAATTTGCATATCCCCAAAATCATAGAAATACATATAAGGCGAAGGATTTAAAGAGCGAAGTGCTCTGTAAAGGGCTAATGGAGAATCTGTAAACGGTTTACTAATGCGCTGACCAATGACTACCTGCATACAATCACCAGCCAAAATATATTCTTTGGTTTTGCGTACTGCATCTTCAAAATCTGCTGCCTTGAACTTGCGGATAAGTTCAGTCTTGGTGCTTGGTAGCGATGCAGGCATATTTGCTGGCTTGCCAAGACAGGAGAGTAATTCTTTTAAACGATTTTGAGCCTTTTCAAAACCATCAACCTTGCTTGGATCTGCATAGACAATGAAATAGATTTTTCCTGCAACGTTATCAATGACTGCCAACTCTTCAGTAAGCATGAGTTGGATGTCAGGAACACCTAATTCATCTGGCAAACTATGTTGTGCTAAACGAGATTCAATATAGCGAACGGTGTCATATCCAAAATAACCAGCGAGTCCACCGCAAAAGCGAGGCAGACCCGCTTGCACTGCAACTTTGAAGCGTTTGAAATAAGCATCTACAAAATCCAGTGGATTATCGGTATTGCTTTCAACCACTTTGCCATCTGTGACTACTTCATTGATAGGTGCAGACGGGGTTCCCACTGTTCGAACGATAGTCTTTGCAGGCAGACCAATAAAGGAGAAGCGGCCAAAGCGCTCGCCACCTAAAACGGATTCCAGCAAATAGGTATTTTTGTTGCCAAAAGTCTGACTGAGCTTGACGTAAAGGGACAGCGGGGTCTCTAGGTCTGACAAGACCTCTTTGACAATCGGAATACGGTTGAAACCCTGTTTTGCTAGGGCATTAAATTCTTCACGTTGCATTAGGTTTTTCCTAGCTTTCCTAATTCAGCATGCATTGCTTCAATGACTTGCGTGTAATTCTCTTTTCCGAAAATAGCTGAGCCAGCTACAAAGGTATCAGCACCCGCTTGTGCAACCTGGGCAATGTTATCGACCTTAATCCCACCGTCCACTTCAAGACGAATATGGCGACCGGTCTGTGCTTGATATCGATCTAAACGCTCGCGAACTTGAACAATCTTCTGGAGAGTGCTTGGGATAAAAGATTGGCCACCAAAGCCTGGGTTAACAGACATGAGTAAAACCAAGTCAAGTAATTCGAGGGTATGGTCTAAATGATCTAGTGGCGTCGCAGGATTGAGTACGAGACCTGCTTGACAACCTTGATCACGGATTAAATTGAGAGTGCGGTTTACATGAGGGCTAGCTTCAGGGTGGAAGCTAATTAAATTAGCGCCTGCCTTAGCAAAATCGGGAACGATGCGGTCAACCGGCTCGATCATTAAATGAACATCAATCACGGCGGGCTTGCCATTTTTGATTGCGTGCGGACGAATGGCCTCACAAACAAGCGGGCCAATTGTCAGGTTGGGGACGTAGTGGTTGTCCATCACGTCAAAGTGAATCCAGTCCGCACCCGCAGCTAGAACATCTTGGACTTCTTTGCCTAGGCAGGCAAAATCAGCCGACAAAATGGATGGGGCGATAACAAACTGGGGATTGGATGGTGTTTTTTGGCTTTCCATCCCTAGATTCTAGCTTGCAGTTGGCCTTGGGATGGAGCAGAATTCGAGCATGAATCCCCATGAAATTAGTATTACGGTCAAAGCCCAGTACCTTCAAGACCAATCTGACCCCGATAACCGTCAATTTGCCTTCGCCTATACGGTCACCATCCGTAATACTGGGACAGCCAGTATTCAGCTTATTGCCCGCCATTGGTTCATTACTGATGGGGATAATGATGTTCAGGAAGTACGGGGCTTGGGGGTGGTCGGTCAGCAGCCCTTATTGCGCTCTGGGGAGCAGTTTGAATACACCAGTTGGGCGACTTTACCGACTCCGGCTGGCACTATGCGGGGCGAGTACTTCTGTGTAACAGAAGAGGCTCAGTTTTTTCAGGCCCCAATCCCGGAATTTGCACTAGTAATGCCGCGTACCCTGCATTAATGCAAAGTAATAGAAATGCTATTTTTTCCCTTTGCCCGTCCATAGGACAATAAACAATAAAAGTCCTAAAGCAATAGCGCCTTCAATAACAAAGAGCAGCATTGGGTATTCATCAAATAAGTTGGTAATCATGATTTCTAAATTTAAATTATTTCAAGTAAGTGTATTCGCTATCTTGATTGCGAGTTTAATTGTTGGCTGTTCAACTCCACCAACGCGAGGAACTGGGTATCGATCTGGTAGTTCTGGTGCTACTCCATCATCTTATAGCTCATCAATAGCCAGCTTCAACGCTGTTTCATGGCAGACATTACCTGGTTGGCAAGAGGATAGCTTGACTCAGGCTTGGCCTGCATGGCTTAAAAGTTGTGATGCTTTACGCAAGCGGGCTGGAGAGGTGAATTGGCGCCAAGTGTGCGCTCAAGCTGGAAGCGTTTCTGCTCAAGACGCCTTAGCCATTCGAACCTATTTCGAGAATCATTTTCAGGCATATGAAGTCCGTAACAACTCTGGTAGCGAGACAGGTTTGATTACTGGTTACTACGAGCCTGTGATGAACGGCTCACAAACGCGCACAAGCACTTACAGTGTTCCCCTTTATGCATACCCCAAAGCATGGCAAAAATCTAAGCCTAACCCAGGCCCAACACGTGCCGAGTTGATGAGTTCAGGAATTTTAAAAGGATCGGAAATAGCTTGGGTGCAAGACCCTGTTGAAGCTGCCTCCATGCAAATTCAGGGTTCAGGAAAAATTCGGCTCGAGAACGGCAGAATATTACAGCTAGGATTTGCTGGGACGAATGAGCAGCCCTTTAAATCTTCAGCACAATGGTTGCTTGAGCGTAAAGAGATTACAAGCAAAGAAGCCACTATGCAGGGTATTTCGCAATGGGCTAAGCGTAATCCTGAGCGTGTGAATGAGATGCTCAATGCCAATCCCCGTTTTGTTTTTTTTAAAGAGACATCAGGCACTGTCGGTGCCCTGGGAGTGTCATTAACGGCCGAGCGCAGTATTGCGATTGATCTTCAGGCGATGCCCTTGGGTGCCCCGGTATTTCTGGCGACCACCAAACCATTGAGTGCACAGCCCTTGCAAAAGTTGGTAATGGCCCAGGATACTGGTAAGGCCATTGTGGGGGGTGTCAGGGCTGATTACTATTGGGGATCTGGTGATGCTGCAGGAGAAATGGCGGGACGCATGAAACAAAATGGCAAGATGTGGCTATTGCTACCGCGTTAATTGATTACATACAGGAAAGAAATCCATGAGCTACAAAACAATTTTGACTGAAGTAGACGGTAAAGTTGCCACTATCACTTTAAATCGCCCTGAAGTGCTAAATGCGTTGAATGATCAATTAATGGATGAACTAGGTGAGGCATTACTTGCATTTGATGCGGATGACAATATTGGTTGCATCATTGTGACCGGTAGCGAGAAAGCATTTGCTGCTGGTGCCGATATTGCTTCAATGGCAAAGCGGAGCTTGCAAGATGTGTATCGCCATAATTTTATTTCCCGAAACTGGGAACACATGCAAAAAGTTCGTAAGCCTGTGATTGCTGCAGTATCCGGTTATGCACTTGGAGGTGGATGTGAGCTAGCAATGATGTGTGACACTATTATGGCAGCTGATAATGCCAAGTTTGCGCAACCAGAAATTAAGCTGGGCATCATTCCCGGCGCTGGCGGCACTCAGCGTTTGCCGCGTGCCGTATCAAAAGCCAAGGCAATGGATTTAGCGTTAACAGGTCGCATGATGGATGCTGCTGAGGCTGAGCGTTCTGGCTTGGTGGCCCGCATATTCCCTAAGGCGGATTTATTGAAAGAAGTCAAAGCCATCGCTAAAGAAATTGCAGATATGCCTTTGTTGACAACCATGATGGTTAAAGAAGCAGTCAACACCGCTTACGAGACTACTCTTTCACAAGGCATTCATTTCGAACGCCGCCTATTCCATACATGCTTTGGAACAAATGATCAAAAAGAAGGTATGGCAGCATTTATCGAAAAACGCCCCGCCAAATTTACCAACTCGTAATAACTTAATTCTTTTCTAGGTAGCGTTGAGCTAGTTTGACCCAATAGCTCACGCCAACCGGAATCAAAGCATCATTGAAGTCATAGGAAGGATTGTGAAGGTGGCAGGGGCCCATCCCGTGACCTACAGAGCGATGATCACCGTCGCCATTACCCAGAAAGACGTAGCATCCCGGTTTCTCTAACAACATAAACGCAAAATCTTCAGCACCCATTGTGGGGTCAATAGCAGTATTGACATTTTGCTTGCCAACTAATTCGCCCATTACTTCACTTGCAAATTGCACTTCATTCGCATGATTGATTAGTGGCGGATAGTTTCTGGAAAATTGAATTTCTGCTTGGCAATCAAAGGCGCCCGCAACACTATGGGAAATCTCTCGCAGGCGTTGCTCCATCAAATCCAATACTTCAAGCGTAAATGTGCGGATAGTGCCACCGATAAATGCGCTATCGGGGATCACATTACTTGTTTCACCAGCATGAAATTGGGTAACTGAAAGAACGGCAGCATCTACTGGCCTTTTATTGCGAGTAATAATGCTTTGCAAAGCCAGTACGACTTGCGCTCCAGTTAATACAGGATCAGCGCTATTGTGGGGTAATGCAGCGTGCCCACCTTTACCTTTGATGGTGATTTCAAAAGTATTGCTAGACGCCATCATCGGCCCTGCAGTGACACCAAAAGCACCTTCTGCTAATCCTGGCCAGTTATGAAGTCCAAAGACAGCATCACAGGGAAATTCTTTAAAGAGCCCATCTTTAATCATTTCATTTGCACCAGCACCACCTTCTTCAGCGGGTTGGAAAATGAAGATCACGCTACCCTTGAAATCGCGATGATTTGATAGGTATTGCGCAGCACCCAACAACATTGCAGTGTGGCCATCGTGGCCACAAGCGTGCATCTTTCCGGGATTGCGTGAAGTGTGGGCAAAATTATTGTGTTCTTGCAATGGCAGTGCATCCATATCGGCGCGTAGCCCAATCATTTTGCCGGGGCCAAGATCGCCATCGAGTCGGCCAACAACACCTGTTTTACCCATGCCTCTATAAACAGCAATCCCCCAGCTTGAAAGTGCCTCTGCAACTAGATCAGCTGTGCGGTTTTCTTCGAAACGCAATTCAGGATGAGCATGAATATTGCGTCGAATTTCTTGAATAGCTTCTGCAGAGTCAATAATTTCAGGGAGTAAATGCATCCCTTCATCTTATCCGAAAGTCTTCTGAGCCGCACCTTTAGAGGCGGCATTCAGTCCCTTTAGAGTATTGGCAGATTAATGTGCTGTGCAGCAAAACCCAAGGCTTTAATCGAATAAGGGCTGTTATCGGGTTTTTGAAGTTCTTTTGGCAAGGCTGGAATTAATCCCAAGAAAGGCGCATCTATTCTCGATTGCAGTGTCGAAATATTTTCCTTTAATAAAGGCATTTCGATAGCAAGACTATTGGCAAGCCACCCGGCAATCTTTAATTTACGGGACCGAATAGCCTCGTAAGTAAGCAGGGCATGATTAATGCAGCCTAATTTCATACCAACTACCAAAATCACAGGCAAATCCATTTTCTGGGCAAGACTAGCCAGATCTTCATGATCATTTAGTGGTACCAGAAATCCTCCAGCACCCTCTACAACAAGGAACTCACTTTGGCTGTGAATACGCTTGAAGGCTTGCAAGATGATGTCGAGCTCAAGGTGTATACCTTGATTAGTAGCAACCAAATGAGGAGCGGCAGGGATATCTAAGATGTATGGACACAAATCCAGTTTCCCGGACGGTATACCTGAAGCAATACGCAAGGTCTCTATGTCCTCATTGAGAATGGAGCCATCACTATTTTTGTAGGTACCTGCGACTACCGGCTTAAATCCCATTGCATTAAGCCCTTGTTCGCGCAGCTTCAGAATCAATGCAGCGCTGACTAAGGTTTTACCAACCTCGGTATCAGTGCCGACAACAAAGAATCCCGCTGCCTTACTCATGCAACAGTTTTCTCAAGCGTCTTTTGCTCAATACTTTTTAGGGTGCGAATGAGCTCGCGCACATCATCCATACTATGATTTGCTGAAAAGGTAATTCGTAAACGCGCGCTACCCAGAGGAACGGTTGGTGGCCGAATTGCTGGAATCCAATAACCTGCCTCATCTAGTAATTTGGCTGCCAATAACGCATTGGCGTTGCTGCCAATAATGATGGGCTGTATTGGCGTGCAGGAAGCCACTTTCTCCCAAATGGAAAAAGACATTTCATCTTGCCAAATTTTGATGAGTTGATTCAAATGGGCGCGTCGTTTGTTACCCTCTTCGCTAGCAATGATTTCTAGGCTCTTTGATAAGGTATGCGCAAGCGCTGGTGGCGCTGCAGTACTGTAAATATAGGGACGCCCCTTCTGAATGAGCCATTCAATAAAGGAATCTTGTGCGCAAATAAAAGCACCGCCGACTCCAGCCGCTTTTCCTAGGGTGCCAATATAGATGATGCGATCAGATTGAATATCTGCTTGTTCCAAAATGCCATGACCCTGTTTACCTAACACTCCAAAACCATGTGCATCATCCACTATTAGCAGTGCATCATATTGTTGGGCAATGTGCAGCAATTCTTGAACTGGTGCTAGATCACCATCCATACTAAAGACGCCATCAGTGACAATGATTTTGAGTAACTTCGTATCCTCCTTTAATGCTTCAGTTAAAGAATCAAGTTGCGTGTGGTCGAAGAGGCTGATTGCCGCATCATTTTGGGCGCCAGCGAGACGAACGCCATCAATGAGAGAGGCGTGATTGAGTCTAGCAGCATAAATACTTGCGCAGCCACGGGGTGCTAGCTTAACTAGGCCAGTAACTGCAGTAAGGTTTGCCAGGTAACCAGTGCTAAAAAACAGCGCACGCGCCTTGGGAATATGGAGTTCCTGAAAGGATGCCAGCTTAGTCTCAAGGAGTTCATGGGCAAGACTATGCCCGCTAATTAAATGCGAGGCGCCACTGCCAACCCCATATTTTTTTCCACCTTCAGCTAAAGCATTGATCAACTCAGGGTGATTGGCAAGACCGAGATAGTCGTTGCTACAAAACGCTTTCAGTTCCCTATCATCTACATTTGCATGTACGTCGCAAGCGGATTTATTTACGCGTAGTTTGCGTTTTAGAAGTTGTTTCTCTAAATCGACAATCTGATCTTGCGCTAACTGCAAGGCGTTAAAAGGTTCTGTCATGCCAGCACCTTTTCAAGTGCGCGTTGAACAGACTTGCCCATTTGTAAGGTCTCTTCAGCAGACAGGATGTAGGGCGGCATGACATAAATCGTATTACCAATGGGTCTAATGAGAATGCCTTCCTCTAAACTTGTAGCAAACATTTCTCTAGGGAAGGTGCTTGCACTTTTGAGGCAATCCTCTTTGATATCAAAAGCCAAAATCATTCCCTGTTGGCGCCAGTGCTCTATACGGATATCTGTTTTTGCCCAAGCAAATGCATTAGCTAAGTCTTGTGAGCGAAGTTGGTTTTTTTCTAAAACTTGATCACTCTCAAAAATCTTTAGACAGGCAAGTGCTGCAGCGCATGCTAGCGGGTTGCCAGTATAAGAATGTGAATGGAGGAAGCCTTGTTGAGTTTGATCGCTATAAAAAGCACGGTAGATCTCTTCGGTGGTAAGGCACAGTGATAGCGGGAGGTAGCCACCGCTGATGCCCTTAGATAAGGTTAAAAAGTCTGGCCAAATACCCGCGTGCTCGCAGGCAAAAAATTTCCCACTTCGACCGCAGCCGACAGCAATTTCATCCGCGATGAGATGAACTGCATAGCGATCACAGAGATCTCTCACGAGCCGTAGATATTCTGGCGAATACATCGCCATGTGTCCCGCACATTGAACTAATGGCTCAACGATAATGGCGGCAATCTGCCCATGCTCTTTTTCAAATAATTGTTCGAGCTCTTTTGCCGCCTGTTTAGCTACATCTTCTGAGCTCTCACCGGCTTTCGCTTTACGTGCATCGGGCGAGCGAACTGTATAAACATCTTGTAATAGGGATCCATATGCTTCGCGAAAAATAGCGACATCGGTTACCGCCAAGGCTCCCAGTGTTTCTCCGTGATAACCATTTTGTAGACAAACAAATTTTTTCTTTTGTGGTTTTCCATTGAGTTGCCAAAAGTGATGACTCATCTTCAGGGCAATTTCTACTGCGGATGCACCATCCGATGCGTAGAAGACATGCCCCAAATAGTGATCAGTTAATGCAGATAGTTTTTCTGAAAGCTCTACAACTGGAAGATGCGTGAAACCGGCGAGCATCACATGTTCGATTTTGTCGAGTTGTTCAGTGATGGCTTGATTGATACGGGCATTTGAGTGACCAAATAAATTAGTCCACCAAGAACTAATGCAATCAAGCAATGGATTGCCATTTTCATCATAGAGCCACGCCCCCTTACCTTTGGTGATGGCAATGAGGGGAAAAGACTCATGGTGCTTCATCTGAGTGCAGGGATGCCAGACGGCAGCCAAGCTGCGATCGACGAGTGTGAATTGATTTAGATCAGAAATAACCTTCATGTTTGATATTTGACCACTAGTTTTTCCAAATTCAGGGCTGTATCTGTTATGTTTATGGCTTGAATTGATCTATTTCTTGGAAATTACCTATGTTGGACCCCCAAACTGCAGAAAAACCCCTTACCTTAGTTAAATCTAAGACCAATTTACGTAAAGAGGTCGATGCCTCTGGTGATTGGACGGTAGCTCAGATTGAAACTTTGTTTGCACTGCCTTTCAATGAATTAATGCTTCAAGCACAAGAGGCTCATAAAGCAAATTTCCCTGAGGGGGACGTGGAATTAGCAACTTTGCTGTCGATTAAGACAGGCGGCTGCCCTGAGGATTGTGGTTATTGCCCGCAAGCAGCGCGTTATGACACCGACGTTAAGGCAGAGAAGTTAATGGGCTTAGAAGAGGTTCTAGAGGCTGCTAAAGCGGCTAAAGCAGCTGGATCTAATCGATTCTGCATGGGCGCCGCTTGGCGTGAGCCTAAGGACCGTGATATTGAAAAAGTGACTGCGATGATTAAAGGGGTTAAAGCTTTGGGTCTTGAGACTTGCGCCACCTTAGGCATGCTGGAAGCAGGTCAAGCCCAGGCTTTGCAAGAGGCTGGCTTAGATTTTTACAATCACAACCTCGATACCAGCGAAGATTTTTATCGCTCAGTGATCTCTACCCGCGGCTATCAAGATCGCCTTGATACCATTTCGAATGTGCGTGCAGCGGGGATGTCTGTTTGTTGCGGCGGTATTGTAGGTATGGGTGAATCACGCGAGCAACGGGCTGCTTTCTTAGCTAGTTTGGCCAATTTAAGCCCATATCCTGAGTCGGTGCCTATTAATCACCTCGTGCCAGTTGCGGGAACCCCTATGGCTGATCAAAAGCCCTTAGACCCCCTTG
Source organism: uncultured beta proteobacterium (assembly GCA_903843315.1). Classification (GTDB taxonomy): domain Bacteria; phylum Pseudomonadota; class Gammaproteobacteria; order Burkholderiales; family Burkholderiaceae; genus Polynucleobacter. The sequence continues at coordinate 5,960 of CAIMPQ010000099.1, read as the reverse complement.
AATTTGTTAGAACCATTGCAGTTGCTCGCATCACCATGCCTAAGGCCCGCGTGCGTTTATCTGCTGGACGGCAAGAATTGGGAAGGGCTGTTCAGGCCATGTGTTTTATGGCTGGCGCCAATTCTATTTTCTATGGTGAGCAACTACTCACTACCGGCAACCCTGAGGCAGAACAAGACCGTGAGCTCTTGGCCGAGTTGGGCTTGAAGACCAAGCAAAGCTGTAAAGCAGAGGTTTTCGTCTAATTGGTAGGTTTATGACCCCAATAGATCGCATCATTATTGAGTTTGATACTGCACTTCGCTCAGTAGTAGGCGGAGCAAATGCCCAACGTCCCACTCCCGGATCAGAAGCTGCAACCTATTCGACCTTAGATGCAGCCGAAAGAAAGCATGCGGCAGGATTAATGCGTGTCAATCATGTAGGTGAAGTCTGTGCTCAAGCACTCTATCAATCGCAAAAATTGGTCGCACGAAATCCACAAATCCAAGAGATGCTTGATCACTCCGGTCAAGAAGAAATGGATCACCTAGCGTGGTGCGAAACTCGTCTCAAAGAGCTCGGCTCACATACCAGTTATCTCAATCCAATTTGGTATGCAGGATCCTTTGCAATTGGCTTGGTAGCAGGCTTAGCGGGCGACAAATGGAGTTTAGGTTTTGTTGCTGAAACTGAAAAACAGGTTGAAAATCATTTAGAGAGTCATCTCAAAAAATTACCTGCAGAAGATCATCGTTCTCGTGCAATCGTTGATCAAATGCGCATTGATGAAATTGAACATGGACAAGCTGCATTGCAAGCTGGTGGAATTGATCTGCCAGAGCCCATTCAGAAAATGATGCAAGCAATATCCAAGGTAATGACCTCTACTGCTTATAAAATTTAATACTGATAGAGAGATTCAATTCAACAGAATTCGTTTTAGATTAATTTTGATATATTTTTTGAGTAGTACTGTTTTTAAATACAGTATATTTAGACATTATCTAGTGAAATAGCTAAGACCTATTCTTAAGTATATTTTCCAAGCCATTGTTTCAAGTAGCTATTTTAATATCACCATTTTGTGAACACATGACGCTAAGTGTTTGTAAACACTAGAGAAATTCCCAAAAAAATCCCCAAAAACACTTGACCCCCCTAGCATGATCCTCTAAAGTGGGAGGAAGTGTGAAAAAGTGGGGTAAATGGTGTTTCAAGGTGCGTCAGCTCTTAATTTAGATGCAAAAGGCCGAATGTCTGTTCCGGCCAAGCATCGTGACGCCTTGTTGGTGCAGGGCGAAGGCCGCATTACGCTGACAAAACATCCTGATGGTTGCCTCCTGCTCTTCCCTAGACCTGAATGGGAAACATTTAGAGCTCGAGTAGCGCAGCTTCCGATGGACGCACATTGGTGGCGCAGAATTTTCTTAGGTAACGCTGCAGAAATAGACTTGGATAGTGCTGGCCGAATTTTGGTAAGTCCAGAATTACGCTCGGCTGCAGGAATTGAAAAAGAAGTGATCTTGCTTGGTATGGGAAGTCACTTGGAGTTGTGGGACGCAGCTACATACGCTGCAAAAGAACAGGCTGCGATTGCTCAAGGCATGCCTGAAGCACTCAAGCAATTTAATTTTTGATGACAGGGTGCTATGAACATAACTCATCGCCCAGTGTTACTGGCCGAGGCGGTGACGGCACTAATCAGTGGTCCGCTCATTCAGAATCAAGAAGCAGCAAAAAATCTTTTAGTAATCGATGGAACATTTGGTCGCGGCGGTCATACACAAGCTTTACTCAAGCAGCTCCCTGCTTCCGCGCGCATGATTGCTTTCGACAAAGATTTGGATGCGATTGCTGTAGCAGAGAAGCTCAAAGATCCACGTCTAGCGATCGTGCACGACAGTTTTGCGCAGATGGATCAGTATGCAGAAGCAGCATCAGTCGATGGAATTTTGTTGGATTTGGGGATCAGTTCACCGCAAGTGGACGAGGCGCATCGAGGATTTTCTTTTCGTCGCGAAGGTCCGCTCGATATGCGGATGAATACAGATCACGGATTAACGGCTGCAGAGTGGTTGGAGCAGGCACCGCAAGAGGAAATCACGCACGTGATTAAGACTTACGGAGAAGAGCGTTTTGCATTTCAAATCGCTAGAGCCATTGTGGCAAAGCGAGAAGCAGGCTTGTCCCCAAAAACGACAACCCAATTAGCTAACTTAGTTGCAAGCGTAGTTCGAACGCGCGAGGCTGGCCAAGATCCTGCTACTAGAACTTTTCAGGCATTACGCATTTTTATTAATCGTGAGTTGGAAGATTTGGAGCTGGGTTTAAAAGCTGCATTGCATCTATTAAAACCGGGCGCAAGACTTGCCGTCATTAGCTTTCACTCTCTCGAAGATCGCATTGTGAAGCAATTTTTGCAAGCACATGCGAAAGTAGAGGTTCCGCGTGGCTTACCAGTGCGTGAAAAAGATTTACCGCAAAGCGCTTTAGAAATTATTGGGCGTGTTAAGCCAAGTGAAGCCGAGGTTTTCGAAAATCCCCGTGCCCGTTCAGCAATTATGCGAATAGCAGAAAAGCGTATGGGGTCTTCAGTATGAATCGTGCGACCTTGACTCTACTTGCGTTGCTCCTCATTTGCGCATTATCTTTGGTAGCTGCACAGCAGCGTGCTCGTAAATTATTTATTGCTCAAGAGCGAGCGCAAATTGAAGAGCGCAAATTAAATCAAGAGTGGCTTCGCTTGGAATATGAGCAACGCAATTTATCGAAGTCAGCACGTATTCGTGATGTTGCGCGTAATCAGTTGCGGATGTCCCCGATTTCTCCTGAGCGTACTTTGTACTTGAAGGAGGCCAAATGAGGCCGGTGGGTTTTTCTACTACGCCAAATTTAGTCTTGCGCCTGCCAATGTGGCGGTCGCGCTTGATGCTGTTCCTTTTATTTTTCGTATTTATGCTGCTGTTACTCCGGGCTTTCTGGATTCAGGGTCCAGGAAATGCATTCTATGAAGCTAAAGGCGTTCGTGGTACACAGCGTGAATTAGAGCTGCCTGCCAGTCGTGGAAAAATTTTGGATCGTAATGGTCAAGTCATTGCTACCAGCTTGGAAGCAAAGTCTGTTATCGCCTATAACGACACAGTACCCGATGATTTAGCAGCCGATAAGGTGCAAAAGCTTGCCAGCCTTTTGCAAATGAGCGAATCTGACTTGCGTAAGAAGTTAAAAGAAGAGCGTAAGCAGATTTTCTTAAAGCGTCAGGTTGAGCCGGCTGTTGCACAACAAATTAAGCAATTAGAAATTCCCGGTATTGGCTTAAATAATGAATATCGTCGCTTTTATCCAGAAGGTGAAGCGATGGCCCATGTGGTTGGTTTTACAAATGTGAACGATAAGGGTCAGGAAGGTATGGAGCTTTCCCGGGAGAATGAGCTTGCTGGTCATCCTGGACAAAGACGTGTGGTAGTTGACCGCTTAGGACGTGTTGTTGAGGAGATGGCAATCTTACAATTGCCTCAAAATGGCAAGGATTTAAATCTTTCTATTGATAGCAAGATTCAATATTTAGCTTACAACGCAGTGAAGGATGCGGTTGAGAAGCATCATGCCAAGGCGGGTGGAGCGGTGGTTTTAGATACGCAGACTGGGGAAATTTTAGCTTTAGCTAATTACCCAAGTTATAACCCGAATGATCGCAGATACCTTACTGGTGAGCAGTTACGAAATCGTGTATTGACCGATACTTTTGAGCCTGGCTCAACGATGAAACCTTTTACGGTTTCAATTGCTTTAGAAAAGGGTGCCGTTAAGCCAGACACCAATATGGTGATTGGTGCCAAGTATCTTGTTGGTCCTAAGCCGATTACCGACACTCATCCATACGGCAATCTGACTGTTGCACAGGTGATTCAGAAATCGAGCAACATCGGTACTGCAAAGATTGCCATGAATAATCTTTCTGCTGAAGAAATGTGGGACTTCTACACGGCGGTTGGTTTGGGACAGGCGCCTAAAATTGGCTTCCCAGGCGCTGTAGCTGGAACTGTGCACCCATTCAAAAAGTGGATGCCAACTGATCAAGCACGCATTGCATTTGGTTATGGCATTTCTGCATCACTCTTTCAAATGGCACGCGCCTATACCGTATTTGCACGCGATGGCGAGTTAGTGCCGTTAACAATCGAGCGTAGCCCAGACTTTAAACCGGGCACAAGAGTGCTCTCAGCAAAAACTGCCATTGAAATGCGCACTATGCTTGAGACAGTTACCGAACCTGGTGGTACTGCAATCAAGGCGCAGGCAGAAGGCTTTAGGGTTGGCGGTAAGACAGGTACAGCCCACAAATTGGTTGGCAAGGGCTATGGTAATAAGTACCGGGCTTACTTTGCTGGCCTAGCACCAATCAGCGCCCCTCGAATTGTGGTGGCTGTCATGATTGATGAGCCAACAGGCGGTAGTCACTATGGGGGAGATGTTGCTGCACCAGTGTTCTCAACCATTGTGAGCGAAACACTCAATACGCTCAATGTATTGCCTGATAACAAAGTGAAGCAAATGGTTTTGCAAGACCAGACTCCGGATGAGATTCGAACTGCAAATGTACAGACTCAGCATGTGGTTCTGAAAAGATGAGTGTGGCATTGAAAATAGAACCCAATCACTTGATTGACTACCTACACACCATAGCGAATAGCTCTGCTAAAGTAAGTGCGGACAGTCGCCAGATCCAATTTGGCGACATCTTTTTTGCTTATCCAGTTGGTCATGGCAAGGTATTGCGTGATGGACGTCCATTTATTGATGCGGCATTAGCGAGTGGTGCAGCAGCAGTGGTTTTTGATCCTGCAGATTCCGGTGCTCAATATATAGATCATCCACAGTGTATTGCGATAGATAATCTTGCGGCATTGGCTGGAGAGCTTTGTGCAAAATGGTATGGTTACCCAAGCCGCCAATTAAAGATGATTGGTGTAACGGGTACTAATGGCAAGACCAGTATTACGCAGTGGTTGGCCCAAGCTTTAGATGAGTCGAACCATCGCACAGCCGTTCTGGGCACTCTTGGGACTGGCTTTCCAGGTGCATTGGTGCAGACAGGGTATACAACTCCTGATGCACCCAAATTACAGACTCAGCTCAAAGAATTACTTGATGCTGGCGCTAAGCAAGTTGCCATGGAAGTATCATCGCACGCCTTACATCAAGATCGTGTAGCGGGCACCCAATTTAATTGCGCCGTATTTACCAATCTGACGCAAGATCATTTGGATTATCACGGCAGTATGGCTGACTATGCTGAAGCAAAAGCCAAGTTATTTCAGCAAGCCGGCTTGGAACAGGCTGTGATTAATTTGGATGATGCCTTTGGACGAGAATTAGCTGCAAAGCTGCTAGCTAAGGGCGACATCAAGGTTTGGGCATATACCTTAAGACAAGAAGCGCTCAAAGGTTTTGAGAAATTTGGTGACCGTTTGCAACGGGTTTATGCAAAAGATAGCGTCTTGAATGGTGTTGGATATGACTCATTGTTTACCTATGAGGGAATTGGTACCAATACGCTACATATTCCTTTATTGGGTGACTTTAATTTAAGTAATGCGCTGGCTGTTTGGACTGTTTTGCTATCTCAAGGCTATACCTGCATTGAGGCCAGTAAACGAGTGAGTCAACTTCGTCCCGTCATTGGCCGTATGGAGTTAATTCAATTGGGTAGGCACCAAAAATCTGAGGGTTTAATGGTAATTGTTGACTATGCTCATACCCCTGATGCATTGGAAAAAACATTACAAGCGCTAAAGCCCATTGCAGAGCAACGGGGTGGAAAAATTTGGTGTGTTTTTGGCTGTGGAGGTGATCGAGATGTCGGTAAGCGTCCTCAAATGGGAGCTGTCGCTCAGAAATATGCCGACCAAATGATTATCACCAGCGACAACCCACGTTCCGAGGATCCGCAGGCAATTATTCAAATGATTTGTAGC
>CAIMPQ010000098.1 GCA_903843315.1 uncultured beta proteobacterium | reverse complement strand
GCCTAGAAAATAAAGCAAGAAGAAGGCACCAATCAGAGAGATTGGCAGACTGATCGAAGGAATAACTGTCGCAGATACATGCTTTAAGAATAAGAATATTACCAACACCACCAAGAGCACCGTAAGTGCCAAGGTTAAATTAACGTCATGGATTGCTTCAATAATAGACAGTGAACGGTCATTGAGTAATATCAGCTGGATGGAATCAGGCATTTGTTTTTGTAACTGTGGCAACAGCTGCTTAACTGACTTCACTACCTCAACTGTATTGGCCCCAGGTTGACGCAAGATGGCGATCGCGATTGAGCGCTCTCCATTAGAACTAGCCAAGGTTTTGACATCTTCGTAGCTCTCAATAACATCTGCTACATCCTTTAGATAAATTGGTAAACCATTCTTTTGGCTAACAATTAAATTGGCATATTCTTCTGGCCTGACTAACTGCGGATTAGCGTAGATGGTGATTGCCTGGCGGGGCCCATCCAAAACCCCTACCGGACTATTGGAGTTTGACTTATTGATGGCGATGGCAATGTCATCAACCGTTAAGTTGCGATTTGCTAAGGCGTCAGGGTGAACTCTGACGCGGACAGCATACCGTTTTGCGCCATAGACCAAGACCTGCGCTACACCGCTAATCGTTGAGAGATTGGGTGAAAGTAAATTTTCAGCATATTGATTGATTTCAGATAGGCTGATGGAAGGCGAGCTCATTCGCACTACTAAGACTGGTGTATCTGACGGATTAATTTTGCGATAAGACGGTGGTACCGTCATTTCAATCGGCAGACGTTTTTGAGCTCGCAATAAAGCTGCCTGTACGTCTACGGCTGCTTTATCAATATCCCGATCATTATTAAATTCCAGTGTGATGCTAGTGCTACCCAAAGAATTGGTTGAGCTGATGACAGAGATGCCATCAATGGTCGAAAACTCTTTCTCCAACGGCAGGGCCACAGCAGAAGCCATATTCTCTGGCGATGCGCCTGGAAGAGAGGCGCTAACAGAGATCACGGGCGTGTTAAAACTGGGAAGCGCCGCTACCGGAATTTTGATGTAAGCAACAGTGCCAGCAATCACAGTAGCTATCGACAGCAGTACCGTCATGACGGGACGCCGAATACATAATTCGGAAAGCGTCATTTCTTCTCTGTCGGGCTAGGGGTTACGGGAGCGCTAGCAGGTGTTGGCGAAGTTGGTGGTGGAGTTTGATTCTTAGATTCACGAATCTTGCTGCCAGGACGTAAGTTTTGCTTACCTTCCACAACCACTCTATCGCCAGCTTCAATACCAGTCACTACTGTTAAACCTTGGTATTCATAAACTACTTTAATCGGCTTGGATACCGCTTTGCCATCCTTATCAATCACGTAGACCAGTTTTCCACGGGGATTAATTACAACCGCCTGGGAAGGAATGGCTAATGCGTCTTTTAAGGTACTGGCAATGAGTGAAACGCGAGCGAACTGACCAGGCAACAGCGTTTTGTCCGTATTTGGGATCTGCGCTTTCACACGAACAGCCGCAATGGAAGGATCAACTTGGTTGTCAATCACAATCACTTTACCTTCGTAAGTTTTTTTACCGCTTTCACCTACGGTGACGTTTACGGACATTGCCTCGCCATCTAGTTGGTTCTCAAGCATCACCGGAATATCTTTTTCGGGAATCACAAATTGGACATTGATCGGATTGAGCTGGGTGATGGTAACCATAGACCCAACGCTTGAAGTGGCTGTTGAGTTGGTGGAGGTAGAAACAATATTGCTTGCCTGCACTAAAGAGCCGGGGAACACATTCACAATACCGGCACGACCATCGATTGGTGAGCGGATATAGTCGAAAGAGAGTTGGACCTCGGCTGCGCGGGCTGCTGCCTGGGCTGATTTGGCATTGGCCAATGAGGTTTCTAATCCCGCTTTTGAAATGAAGTTTTTAGCTACCAATTCTTTAGCGCGTAAGTATTGCTTTTGAGCATCATCAGCCAATGCTTTGAGTTTCTCGTAATTGGCCTTGTCATTGCGATCATCGAGTGTAAAGAGCAGGTCGCCTGCCTTGACTTCTTGACCATCTTTCACTTCAATCTTTGCTACGGTGTTAGTCACCATCGGACGAATATCGACAATGCTGGCTGAAACTATAGTGCCGGTCGCCTCAATAATGAGGGGGACATCTTTTTTCTCTACAACTATTGAAGTAATGGTAACTGGTGCATTGGCCTTATCTCCCGCTGGAAAAAAGTAGTCATATGCTTTAGATCCTGCATACAGCACGATGAGCACCAAGAGAATGCGCCATTTAAATTTCAGAACAAATGCTTTAACAGTCACAAGATCCAGTGACTTGAGTTTACTGATCTGGGGTTGCGATTGTTGCCATAAACCACAGAGGCGGGCTTTGCCAGTATTTTTGATTTGCACTAACTTGGCAAACAACTCATCGAGAGAAGATTCTATTTTTGACACAGTCTCGTTTTCTAGGTTTTATAGGGTTTAAACGCTGTTTTGGTGCTTTTTTTGACCTTGCCCATTCTCTCACAAGACCGGTAAAACGGTGCATCAGACCAACCATTCGCCTTAAGGTAAAAACTCTTCAACGCCCTTATTTGCTAACTGATCAGCCAGTTCGTTACCGGGATGGCCGTTATGACCCCTGACCCAATGCCAAGAGATCACATGATCTGGCAGTAGGGCGTCTAATTCTTGCCACAGGTCAGCATTTTTAACAGGGTCTCTGCTGGCAGTCTTCCACCCCCGTTTTTTCCAACCTTCCAACCATTCTGTAACCCCTTTTTGGACATATTGTGAGTCGGTCCAGAGTTCAACGCTACTTCTTTGTTTCAGAGCCCGTAAGGCAAAAATAACGGCGCTGATTTCCATCCTGTTATTGGTTGTGAGCTTTTCTCCGCCATGAATGTGTTTTTCATGTCCTCCTGAACGCAGAACAGCACCCCAACCACCTGGGCCTGGATTTCCTTTGCATGAGCCATCGGTATAGATCACGATATGAGGGGTGTTGGAAGTTTTGTGTGAGTGAGACATGATCTTAATTTATGGTGTCCTGAATTTCTTTCAGTTTGCTACGTTCGGCAGCAGGGCTTAATTGTTGAATGGCTGGTACACGGACTGGTGCAATGTGACCAATCAAGCGGACACCTTGGTGTCGCTTAATGGCCGAGACAACAAACACGGCACCAAAAATAGGCCACCAGCGATTCCCCATACGTTCGAGAAAATCCATGCGATGCATAGTTGATGAGCCTTGCAGGGGAAATTTATAACAACCAAAGTGACCCCGATCCAGGGAAAAATTGAGCAATTGCAGCCAATCTTTTACTCGAATGAGGCTAATAAATTGTCCATCACGCGGAAGATAAGGGTTCCCAATTAATCGACTTAAATATTGTCTTGCACCCCACAGACTTGCTGGATTGAATCCCGAAATAATTAAACGACCCTCTGGTCGTAAAACGCGATCAACCTCACGTAAAATTTGATGTGGGTCTGCAGCAAATTCCAGAACATGTGGCAGCACTACTAAATCTAAACTCTCATTAGCAAACGGCAATTCAGAAGAACTTCCTTCAATTAAATGCCAATGATATTTAGACGCGTAATCGAGGCTGTCTTGAGAGTTAATGAGAAGCGCCTGCATTGGCATGCGGTTTTCGCTGAGGGTATTTATTTGTGGCAGCCCAATTTGGACCGCATTGAAACCAAATACATCGACGACGATTTGGTCAAAGCATTTTTGCTCCCAACCTAGAACATAGCGTCCTGGGGGTGACTGGAGCCATTTTTCCCATGAGCTCCATGGGGGTGCAGGCTTCTGGGAAGGGATGGGTGGGGTTGGTATCATCGTCTTATGGATAAGAATACTTTATTGCAAGTTTGGCCCATACCGGCCTTTGATGACAACTACATCTGGTGCATCCACGATGGGAAGTCTGCATTAGTGGTTGATCCAGGGGATTCTGCCCCGGTTCAGGACTACCTTCTGCAGAGTAATTTGACCCTCAAGGGCATCCTGATTACCCACCACCACGCTGACCATACTGGTGGAATTTTGAACTTACTGAATCAATTTGGGGCAGATATTCCAGTATATGGTCCGGCGGGAGCAGATATTCCTGGACGCACGATAGTCGCTATGGAGGGTGACAAGATTGAAATCGCTGCACCTCGCATCAGTTTCAAAGTCTTTGAAGTTCCAGGCCATACCTTGAGTCATATTGCTTACTTTGCCAATATGCAAGCCGATGTTGTTGAGCCCTTACTCTTTTGTGGCGACACTTTATTTGCTTCAGGTTGCGGTCGTTTATTTGAAGGAACTCCAACTCAAATGACACAGTCTTTGGCAAAGTTTGCGGGATTGCCTAAAAATACCTTGGTGTATTGCACCCATGAGTACACCTTATCCAATATTCGATTTGCTTTAGCGGTTGAACCTAACAATCTTAATTTACTTGCTTGGGCTGAGAAGGCGCAAGCGCTACGTACGCAAGGATTACCCACCTTACCAACAACCATTGGTCAAGAGCTTCAGGTAAACCCCTTTATGCGCTGCGATCAAGCAGAGCTTATTTCTGCAGCCAAGGAGATATCAGGGCAGCAAGAGCTACCAACACCTGCCCATGTTTTGGCAGTGATTCGAGCCTGGAAAGATCGCTTCTAATGCGTTTGTTTTATGCGGCAGTCCTATTTGCCGCCTTACTTTCAGGATGCGCCAGTACCGATTGGTCATCGGATACACCTACCAAAGCCAATGCACGATCATCTAAAGTGACCCGCGTGAATCTGCAGAGCCAATCTGTTAGCAAGGTCTATGCACCGTCTGATAATTTATGGATTCGGATACGCGATGGCTTTCAGATGGAGCCCCTGGATAGTCCTTTGGAAATAGAACAAGTTCGCTGGTTAAGTGCTAGGCCAGACTACGTCAATCGTTCCATGACCCGTTCATCGCGTTATCTCTTTTACATCGTGCAAGAAGTCAATGCCCGGAATATGCCAACTGAAATTGCACTGCTTCCTTTTGTGGAAAGTGCGTTTGTTACTAATGCTAAGTCAAGCGCAAAGGCTGTGGGCTTATGGCAGTTTATGCCTGCGACTGGTAAAGACTTTCGCTTAACGCAAAATGTCTTTCGTGATGAGCGTCGCGACGTATTGCAATCTACTGATGCCGCTTTAGACTATTTACAACGACTCAATAAGCAGTTCGGTAGCTGGGAGCTGGCATTGGCAGCCTATAACTGGGGTGCCGGCAATATATTAAAAGCGCAGAAGCGGAATTTGGCGGCAGGTTTACCTACGGACTACGAGAGTCTGACGATGCCTCGTGAGACGCGCAATTACGTACCTAAACTCATGGCTTACCGTCAAATTGTTTTGGATCCTAAAGCATATGGGATCGTCTTACCCGATCTTGAAAACCATCCTTATTTCGTAGCGGTAGATGTGGGTAGTGATATCGACGTTGATCTCGTGATTCAGTTAGCTGAAATCCCAACAGAGGAATTTCATAGCCTGAATCCTTCATTTAATAAGCCAGTCATTTTGAGCAATGCCAATCAACAGATCCTCTTGCCGTTTGCTCATGCTGAGATCTTTCAGATCAACCTCAAGAATTACAGCAAGCCGCTTTCGTCTTGGACTGCCGTGCAAGTAAGTAAAACTGAAAGCGTTGATCAGGTGTCTAAAACCTTAGGCGTTGATGCAGATATGTTGAGAACTATTAATGGCATTCCCAAGGGGATGCGAATTAAAGCAGGTTCCACAGTACTCATCCCGAAAACGAGCCGACGCCCAGGTGATGTCTCCACTGCAATGGCTGAAAATGCGAGCTTAAGTCTAGAGAAGCCAGCGCCACCAGCGCCTAAGTGCGCTAAACCTGTAAAAGGGCAGAAGGCTGCCAAATGCGTGGCGCCCAAAAGTACAAAATCCGCTGAAAAAGTCACATCTAAGGGTAATTCTTCATCAAAAAATGCTGCATCTCAGCATAAATCCGCATCGACAGGGCTTGCAAAATCTGCGAAAAATGGTAATTCAGCTAGTCCTAGCGTTAAAGGGAGTAGCAACAAACAGTAATTTCAGTCACTTTTTTATATACAAAATTAGGTTGATCCATGTCCTATAAAGCACATCACGAACACTCAATTAAAGATCCAGATGGTTTCTGGGGTGAGCAGGCAAAGTTAATCCACTGGGAAAAGCCATTCGATACCGTTCTGAATTACGACAATCCTCCATTTGCAAAGTGGTTTGAAGGCGGCCTTACAAACCTTTGTTACAACGCAGTTGATCGTCATGCAAAAGAACGACCAGATCAAATTGCCTTAGTTGCCGTTTCTACGGAAACCAATATAGAAAAAGCCTATACCTACAAAGAGCTCTACGAAGAAGTCAATCGTATGGCTGCTATTTATAAGGCTAATGGCATTCAAAAGGGTGATCGGGTTCTGATCTATATGCCAATGATTGCGGAAGCCAGTTTCGCAATGCTGGCTTGTGCTCGGATTGGCGCAATCCATTCAGTTGTTTTTGGCGGCTTTGCTTCTCATAGTCTCGCATCTCGCATTGATGATGCCAAACCGAAAATGATTGTGACCGCAGAAGCGGGCGCACGCGGTGGTAAAGCAGTGCCATACAAGCCACTCCTTGATGAAGCAATCACACTGGCTGATTACAAACCTGAAAAAGTATTGATCGTCAATCGCGGACTTACAGAGTTCACCACAGTTGCTGGTCGTGACTTAGATTATGCAACCGAACGTCAACAGCATTTGAACGATATCGTTCCAATTGAATGGGTGGATGCAACCCATCCCTCCTACATTCTGTATACCTCTGGTACAACTGGTAAGCCCAAGGGTGTGCAACGCGACACTGGTGGTTATGCAGTCGCATTGATGGCAAGCATGAACCACATATTTTGTGGCAAACCCGGCGAAACAATGTTTACTACCTCTGATATTGGCTGGGTAGTAGGACACAGTTATATTATTTATGCGCCCTTGCTCAATGGCATGGCCACCATCATGTACGAAGGTACGCCATTACGCCCTGATGCTGGCATATGGTGGGAACTAGTTGAGAAGTACAAAGTGTCCGTTATGTTCTCAGCACCAACTGCAGTTCGGGTTCTCAAAAAACAAGATCCTGCTTTCTTGACTAAATATGATCTTTCTTCTTTGCGCGCTTTATTCTTAGCAGGCGAGCCATTAGATGAACCAACCGCAAGTTGGATTCACGATGCGATTAAGAAGCCGATTGTGGATAACTATTGGCAGACAGAAACCGGTTGGCCGATGTTGGCAATTCAACGTGGTATTGAAGTCATGCCACATAAGTTTGGATCGCCTGGCGTGCCATCCTTTGGTTACAACATGAAGTTATTGGATGACGCCACTTCTGAGGAGTTGGGTCCAGATCAAAAAGGGGTGATTGCCATCGAAGGTCCATTGCCTCCAGGTTGTATGCAAACCGTTTGGGGTGATGACAAACGCTTTGTCAGCACTTATTGGGAAACTATTCCGGGTAAGTTGATTTACTCCACATTTGACTGGGGAATCAAAGACAAAGATGGTTACTTCTTTATCTTGGGTCGTACTGATGACGTGATTAACGTCGCAGGACACCGTTTGGGAACACGTGAGATCGAAGAGAGTATCTCTAGTCACCCTAATGTCTCTGAAGTCGCTGTCGTTGGTATTGAAGACAAGCTGAAGGGTCAGGCTGCAATTGCCTTTGTCATTCCTAAGGATGCGTCTAATACAGCTACCTTAGAAACTGAGTGCATGAAGACCGTTGACACCACCTTGGGTGCTATTGCCCGTCCTGGTCGCGTGTATGTGGTAACAGCGCTACCGAAGACCCGTTCTGGCAAGATCGTTCGCCGTGCATTGCAAGCGGTGGCTGAAGGTCGTGACCCTGGTGATATCAGCACCATGGAAGACCAGACTGTTTTAGCTCAAATTAAGAGCATTATTGAGCAAAGCGTCAAGGCTTAAATCGCTCAAGGCTAGCCTAAATACACCCCCTCTGACCTGCGGCTAGAGGGGGAATTTCCTTACAAGACTCTTAAGGCTAGGCATTCAAGGGTTTACGCGTAAAAATGGTATGATTGCAGGGTTCGAAACTTAATAAATACCCTAGCGCTTAAAGACACTCACCTCCCGCATAAAGAAGCCCCGGGTTGGTATTTTTGGGGGTTTTGAGCGTCGGATGGAGCAGGGACTGGAGATGGTTTGTCACCCTTGCTTCCTTCTTTTCCCCCCGCCGTGTTGGCTCTAGCTGACGGCACATTATTTCCTGGTTTTAGTATTGGCGCCCCTGGCGAAACTACCGGCGAAGTTGTCTTTAATACGGCATTAACTGGATACCAAGAGATCATTACTGATCCAAGTTATTCACGTCAGATAGTTACCTTAACCTATCCTCATATCGGTAATGTTGGCGTTAACGCGCAGGACGCTGAGTCCGATCAAATTCATGCTGCTGGCTTAGTTGTTAAAGATTTGCCTAAGCGGGTATCCAATTTCCGCTCAGAGGGGACTTTAGATCATTACCTAAGAACAGCAGGTGTACTTGGTATTGCTGGTATCGATACCCGCAAATTAACCCGTATCCTTCGAGATAAGGGCGCTCAATCAGGGGCAATCGTTGCTGGAAAAGCCGGTGATGACTCTGAAGTATTAGGCAAAAAAGCACTTGAGCTTGCTAAAGCATTCCCAGGGATGGCTGGCCTAGATCTAGCAAAAGTAGTCACTACCCAGAAATCCTACCCATGGCGTGAAGCAGAATGGGAGTTACATGGCCCTGATGACAAGCCAGCGTACCGAACTTTGGATACCAGCAAGCCAATCCAGAAAGTGGTTGCCTATGACTTTGGTGTGAAACGCAATATTTTGCGCATGCTTACTGAGCGCGGTTGTGAGCTCACCATCGTTCCTGCACAAACTAGCGCCACTGAAGTTTTAGCAATGAATCCAGATGGTGTGTTTTTCTCGAATGGTCCTGGCGATCCTGAGCCGTGTGATTACGCAATTGCTGCTGCAAAAGAAATTATCGAAAAAGGAATTCCCACATTTGGGATTTGTTTAGGTCACCAAATCATGGGTCTTGCCGCAGGAGCTAAAACATTGAAGATGAAGTTTGGTCATCATGGCGCAAACCATCCAGTGAAAGACTTAGATACTGGACGGGTAGCAATTACTTCTCAGAATCACGGCTTTGCTGTTGATGCAAATACTTTGCCAGACAACTTGCGCATAACGCATGTTTCTCTGTTCGATGGATCATTGCAAGGATTGGCTTGGAAAGATAAGCCAGCGCTCTGTTTCCAAGGGCATCCCGAGGCTTCACCGGGTCCTCATGACATTGCCTATTTATTTGATCGTTTTGTGGAGCTCATGAATGCTAGCAATAAGGGAGGCAAATAATGCCTAAACGTAGCGACATTCAGAGCATCCTGATTATTGGTGCAGGCCCCATTGTCATTGGACAGGCCTGTGAGTTTGACTATTCGGGAGCGCAAGCTTGCAAAGCCCTGAGGGATGAAGGTTATAAAGTCATTCTGGTCAATAGCAATCCAGCAACCATCATGACCGACCCAGAAATGGCAGATGTAACTTACATTGAGCCGATTACTTGGGAAGTCGTAGAGCGGATTATCGCTACTGAAAAACCGGATGCGATTTTGCCAACCATGGGTGGTCAAACTGCCTTGAATTGCGCTTTAGATCTGCATCGTCATGGTGTACTAGAAAAATACGGTTGTGAACTGATTGGCGCATCACCAGAGGCGATTGATAAAGCCGAAGATCGCCAGAAATTTAAAGAAGCGATGACCAAAATTGGTCTGGGATCAGCTAAATCAGGTATTGCGCATTCATTGGATGAAGCGCTTGAAGTTCAGCAGCGCATTCAAGGAGAGACTGGTAGCGACGGTTTTCCAGTAGTGATTCGTCCTTCTTTCACCATGGGTGGATCTGGTGGCGGTATTGCATACAACCGTGAAGAGTTTGAGGAAATCTGCAAACGGGGTCTCGATTTATCGCCAACCCGTGAACTCTTGATCGAAGAATCTCTTTTAGGTTGGAAAGAATTTGAGATGGAAGTCGTGCGCGATCGCAATGACAACTGCATCATCGTTTGCTCGATCGAAAACTTAGATCCGATGGGTGTTCATACTGGTGACTCGATTACTGTAGCCCCTGCGCAAACGCTGACTGATAAAGAATATCAAATCATGCGCAATGCTTCGATTGCGGTTCTGCGTGAAATCGGCGTTGATACCGGTGGATCTAACGTACAGTTCTCAATCAACCCAGTAGATGGGCGCATGATTGTGATTGAGATGAACCCCCGGGTATCTCGCTCATCAGCGCTAGCTTCCAAAGCCACTGGCTTTCCGATTGCGAAGATCGCAGCTAAGTTAGCAGTTGGTTATACCTTGGATGAACTCAAGAATGACATTACTGGTGGTGCCACTCCAGCTTCTTTTGAACCTTCTATTGACTACGTCGTTACGAAGATTCCCCGTTTTGCTTTTGAGAAATTCCCACAGGCTGATTCACGTCTAACAACGCAGATGAAATCGGTGGGCGAGGTGATGGCGATTGGCCGTACCTTCCAGGAGTCTTTCCAAAAAGCGTTACGCGGTCTTGAAGTGGGTGTTGATGGCTTAGATGAATTTTCTACTGATTTAGACGACATCATCCAAGAGATCAATGAGCCTGGACCAGACCGCATCTGGTATCTGGCTGATGCCTTCAGGATGGGCATGGGATTGGATGAGATCTATAGTGAAACGAAGGTTGATCCTTGGTTCCTGGAGCAAATTGAAGAACTGATTACGATTGAAACAGAAATCAAGTTACGCAAAATCGACAGTCTTTCAGCTCAAGAATTACGCTTTATTAAACAAAAAGGTTTTTCAGATCGCCGCTTAGCCAAATTACTAGGCACAGATGCTTCATCAGTGCGTGCCGCGCGCCATCGTCTCAAAGTAGTTCCGGTCTACAAACGGGTGGACACCTGCGCCGCTGAGTTCTCTACTAATACCGCTTATTTGTATTCCACATACGAAGCTGAGCATGGTGAGTGTGAATCAAACCCGACTAATAAAGACAAGATCATGGTTTTGGGCGGTGGCCCGAACCGAATTGGCCAAGGTATTGAGTTCGATTACTGTTGTGTACATGCTGCTCTAGCGATGCGTGATGACGGTTATGAAACCATTATGGTGAACTGCAACCCCGAGACCGTTTCAACTGACTACGATACGTCTGATCGCTTGTACTTTGAGCCCTTGACTCTAGAGGATGTCTTAGAAATCGTGGCTAAAGAGAAGCCAAAGGGAGTGATCGTTCAGTATGGTGGTCAAACCCCTTTAAAATTGGCCCTAGATCTAGAGCGTAATGGTGTACCGATTATTGGTACCTCACCAGACATGATTGATGCTGCAGAAGACCGCGAGCGCTTCCAGAAACTATTGCAAGACTTGGGTTTACGTCAACCACCGAACCGGACCGCTCGAACTGAAGAAGATGCGCTTGTTCTTGCTGAAGAAATTGGTTATCCATTAGTCGTTCGTCCTTCCTATGTATTGGGTGGTCGTGCAATGGAAATTGTGCATGATGGACGCGACTTAGAGCGCTATATGCGTGAAGCAGTGAAGGTTTCACATGATTCACCGGTGCTGTTAGATCGCTTCCTTAATGATGCTATTGAGTGTGATGTGGATTGCATTAGTGATGGCAGCAAAGTATTTATTGGTGGTGTGATGGAGCATATCGAGCAAGCCGGCGTTCACTCAGGCGACTCAGCATGTTCATTGCCGCCATATTCTTTATCTGACTCTACCGTTGAAGAAATCAAACGTCAAACTGCAGCAATGGCTAAAGGCCTTAATGTAATTGGTTTGATGAATGTCCAGTTTGCGATTCAAAATGTGGATGGCAAGGATGTTATCTATGTATTAGAAGTCAATCCACGCGCTTCTCGTACTGTGCCTTTTGTTTCTAAAGCGACCGGCTTGCAGTTGGCTAAGATTGCAGCCCGCTGTATGGTTGGTCAATCACTAGAACAGCAAGGTATCCTGGTAGAGGTGAAGCCCCCATACTTCTCAGTGAAAGAGGCGGTATTCCCATTCAATAAGTTCCCCGGCATTGATCCCATTCTGGGACCTGAGATGCGGTCGACGGGTGAAGTCATGGGTGTTGGGAAGACTTTCGGTGAGGCTTTATTCAAATCCCAGTTAGGCGCTGGTATCAAGTTACCCAAGAGCGGTACTGTGCTTCTAACGGTAAAAGATAGCGATAAGCCTAAAGCAATTGAAGTGGCCAAACTCCTTCATCAATTAGGCTTCCCGATGGTGGCAACCAAGGGTACTGCTGCGGCAATTGAAGCTGCTGGTTTGCCAGTCCGCCTGGTAAACAAAGTCAAAGACGGTCGTCCCCATATTGTGGATTTCATCAAAAATGGTGAAATTTCACTGGTATTTACCACTGTGGATGAAACCCGTACCGCGATTGCTGACTCGAGATCAATACGAACCAGCGCTCAAGCGAATGGTGTTACTTACTATACGACCATTAGTGCGGCACGTGCGGTGATGGATGGTTTATTGGCCTCACAAAACGGTAGCAAGGAGTCCTTAGAGGTTTATTCCTTGCAGGACTTACATCGGAAGCTCATTTAATCTAAAATTGACCTTTATACGCGCAATTTAGTGCATGAATTTAAGTAAGGTTAGTAGCATGAGCTCAATCCCCATTACCAAACGCGGTGCAGAACTTCTCAAAGAGGAGTTGCACCGTCTTAAGCATGTCGAACGCCCTTCAGTGATCAATGCCATTTCTGAAGCGCGTGCACAAGGCGATCTCTCAGAGAATGCTGAATATGATGCTGCCAAAGAAAAGCAAGGCTTTATCGAAGGCCGTATTCAAGAATTAGAAGGCAAACTGTCAGCCGCGCAAATCATTGATCCCTCATCCTTAGATGTCGCTGGCCGGGTAGTGTTTGGTGCAACTGTAGATTTAGAAGATCTAGAGGATGGCACTAAGCTGACCTATCAGATTGTTGGTGATGATGAAGCAGATATTGCAGTAAATAAGATCTCTATCAGTTCTCCGATTGCACGTGCACTGATTAGCAAAGAAGAGGGTGATGTTGTTGCCGTCCAGGCTCCTGGCGGTAATCGTCAAGTGGAGATTTTGGCTGTTCGGTATATCTAATTTAATCTCCAAGATAGCAGTTATGCAGAACTTCGTCGCTTCAAGTCATTCTGGAGCGCAAAGACTGTTTACCTTATTTGCTGGGTTATGGGTGGGGAGTCTACTGACTGTTGGATACCTTGTCGCACCCACTATCTTTAATACCCTCACGGATCGCCAGGTTGCGGGCATGGTTGCTGGCAGCATTTTTAAGGCTGAGGCCTATTTAAGTACGATTGTGTGTATTGCGTTAATGGTGCTCGCAAACTTGCTGGTTACCCGTGGTCTAAGGCAGTACAAAGTGATCCGCTTGGTTCTACTGGCCATGTTGCTTTGTTCTGTCGCCGCATCGTTTGTATTCATCCCTTGGATGAGTACCTTGCGTGATCAAGCCTTACTGCAAGGTATGCCGGTGATGCTTTCACCTTCAGCAGATTTGTTTGCTAAATTACATGGCGTTTCTAGTGTGGTCTTTATGTTCCAGAGTGCATTAGGAATTTATCTGGTCTGGCGCCTCACTAAATCTACTCAATAAAAAACGCCGACAAGCGGCGTTCTTTTGATGTCAGCCGGCTTTAAGAGCCTAGTGACTTTTTCTTCGTACTGCTCATGCGCACTTTTCGTCTTTTAATTGGAGCAGGTGCAGCAGCAGCTTTGCGATATCCCGGTGATGACCAGCCAATTTTGGATTCTGCTGCTTCAGAACGTAATACGCGTTTCTTAGGCGTTGCAGACTTGACTGCTGCAGCGCGTGCGAATGGCGCCTTGTTCGATGCAGAGCGACGGTCTGATCTTTCTGAAGTACTGGTCCGAACACCGGCTTTTGCGGGAGCACGATTGGGCTGTCGTTTTGTGCGCGGTGCCTGTAATGATTTCTTGGTTTGCTTTGATGATCTCCCTAAATTAGAAAAGGCTTCATCAACAATATCTTTAGGTTTCCAGATGACAAGCAATTTGCCAATGTGTTGAACCGGCGCGGCATTTAATTTATCGCATAGTTCTTCATAGATCGCTATGCGTGCTTCACGATCATCTCCGAAGACGCGGATCTTAATTAATCCATGATGGCCAATGGCAAGCTTGGCTTCTTTAATTACCGCTGGTGTTAAACCATCGCCGCCAATCATGACTACAGGACTTAAGTCATGGGCATCGGCTTTAAGGGATTTACGTTGTGCGGGAGTAATAGTGAGAGCAGTCATGGGGTTGATGATAGAGCATTGGTGGTTTAAATAGCTCAATTCGGGTCGATTGGGTGATTTTGTATCGATTCCTTTTGCTTTAGAGAGCAGAAACTAGGAAAATATAGGGCGAAAGTGGGTAAGTTGTGGCTAAGAATAAATTTAATAAAAGTTGGTTGCAAGATCATTTAACCGATCCCTATGTGAAGATGGCCCAGAAAGAGGGTTATCGCGCTAGAGCGGTTTACAAGCTTAGTGAAATTGACGAGCAAGATCACCTCATTAAAGCAGGGATGACTATTGTCGACCTTGGAAGTGCTCCTGGAAGTTGGTCGCAGTACGCGCGCAATCGTCTCACCGAACTTGGTAAAAGTAATCCCAAAATTGAATCTGGCAAACCGGATGGTCAGATCATTGCATTCGATATATTGCCGATGGAAGATATTGCTGATGTGAGCTTTATCCAAGGTGACTTCCGTGAGGAAGAAGGTCTTGCAGCGCTGGAGGCATTATTGCCGAAAGAGGCGGAAGGCAAGGTAGATCTGGTTCTTTCGGATATGGCCCCTAATTTATCTGGGGTTGGGGTTGCTGATGCGGCAAGGATGGCCTTTTTGGCTGAGATTGCCTTAGATTTTGCGATAGGGCATTTAAAGCCTGAGGGTGCTCTACTGATTAAGTGTTTCAACGGTAGTGGCTACAGTCAAATTGTGGAATCGTTTAAAAAGGTCTTCAAAACGGTCGCCTCTAGAAAGCCTAAAGCTTCCAGAGCAAAGTCTTCAGAGATCTTCCTTTTAGGCAGAAATCTCAAACCGCCCAAGTAAATTCCCTATTAATCCCAGAAATCAGCATTAAAACCCTTTAATAACCCATAAAATACAGGGGTTTATTAAATATATATGCCATTAGCCCTTGAAAAAGGGAGGTAGTAGAATCAGATACTTAGGTATAGCAACCTGCTTTAACTCCTGGATGAATCCAGAAAAGGAATGAATTTGAACAGCAATATGTTCCAAAAAATCGGTGTATGGCTCATTGTGGGCTTGGTGCTTTTCACTGTTTTCAAACAGTTTGACAAGCCTAAGGACCAGACTTCAGTCACGTACTCCCAATTCATGGATGACGCTAAGGCAGGAAAAGTGAAGCGCGTTGATGTGCAAGGTCGCACATTACAAGTAACGCCTGCTGACGGAACTAAATACTCCCTCATCTCTCCAGGGGATATCTGGATGGTGGGTGATTTAATGAAATACGGTGTTCAAGTAACCGGTAAGGCGGACGATGAACCCAATATGTTGGTTTCTGCTTTGTACTATTTAGGGCCTACTTTATTGATTATTGGCTTCTGGTTCTTTATGATGCGCCAGATGCAAGGGGGTGGCAAAGGCGGAGCATTCTCATTCGGTAAATCAAAAGCGCGTCTGATTGATGAGAATAGCAATACCGTTACTTTTGCTGACGTCGCTGGTTGCGATGAAGCAAAAGAAGAAGTTTTTGAATTAGTCGAATTCTTAAAGGATCCCCAAAAGTTTCAAAAACTGGGTGGTCGCATTCCCCATGGCGTACTCTTGGTAGGCCCTCCGGGAACTGGTAAAACCTTGCTAGCACGTGCTATCGCAGGCGAAGCCAAAGTTCCTTTCTTCTCGATTTCCGGTTCTGATTTCGTTGAAATGTTTGTTGGTGTCGGTGCATCACGTGTACGGGATATGTTCGAGAACGCCAAGAAAAATTCTCCTTGCATCATCTTTATTGATGAGATTGATGCGGTCGGTCGTCATCGTGGTGCTGGTATGGGCGGTGGTAATGATGAGCGCGAGCAAACCCTTAATCAGATGTTGGTTGAGATGGATGGTTTCGAAAGTAATAGTGGAGTGATCGTGGTTGCAGCAACTAATCGCTCCGACGTATTGGATAAAGCACTATTGCGTCCAGGTCGATTTGACCGTCAAGTTCACGTTGGTTTGCCAGACATTCGTGGTCGCGAACAAATCCTGCATGTACATATGCGCAAAGTGCCCATTGATCCTGATGTAGATGCTGCTGTTCTAGCTCGTGGTACCCCCGGTTTCTCAGGCGCGGATTTAGCCAACCTGGTAAATGAATCTGCATTGTTTGCTGCGCGTCGCAATAAACGTGCAGTCGATATGAAAGACTTTGAGGACGCTAAAGACAAGATTTACATGGGTCCAGAGCGTAAGTCTGCTGTGATGCGTGAAGAAGAGCGTCGCAATACGGCTTATCACGAGTCTGGTCATGCTGTTGTTGCCAAGGTGCTACCTAAGGCTGATCCGGTTCATAAAGTCACCATCATGCCGCGTGGTATGGCCTTGGGCGTAACTTGGCAATTGCCTGAGTTTGATCGTGTGAATTTGTATAAAGATCGCATGTTAGAAGAGTTGGCGATTTTGTTTGGTGGTCGTGCTGCTGAAGAAGTGTTTTTGCACTCCATGAGTACTGGTGCATCAAATGACTTTGAGCGCGCTACCAAAATGGCACGCGATATGGTGACGCGTTATGGTATGAGCGATAGCCTAGGAACAATGGTTTATGTGGATACTGAATCAGAGAGTATCTTCGGTCGCAATAGCACCAAAACAGTGTCTGAGTTGACGCAGCAGAAAGTCGATTTTGAGATTCGTACGCTGATTGATAGTCAGTACGCTTTGGCCAGATCAATCTTAGAAGAAAATCGCGACAAGGTTGAAGCCATGGTTGCGGCTTTGCTCGAATGGGAAACTCTGGATGCGGAGCAGATTACCGACATCATGGAAGGTCGCCCACCTCGTACACCAAAGCCTCCACCTGCAACCCAGTTTGGTAATTCTGCTGGCACGCCAGGCCCAGCTCCTGGTAGCGCTCCGGCAACAGCCTAAGCAATTAACAGCCGAGCTTTGATGAAGCTAGAAGGCATGCTGGAGATGCCCACAACATGGCGTTGTGGGCGTTTTCTTTTTGACTTCACTAAACGTCAATACCCCATTGTCATGGGTATTCTGAATGCCACCCCCGATTCATTTTCAGATGGGGGGAAATTCCGAACACCGCAAGATGCCATAGCGCAAGCAGAACGCATGATTGCCAATGGAGTCGATCTAATAGATATTGGAGGCGAGTCAACAAGGCCAGGCGCAGAGCCAGTAGCGCTGCAAGAAGAACTTGATCGCGTACTGCCAGTCATTGAAGTGCTCAAACATTGTGGTGTAGCTTTATCAATCGATACCTATAAAGCAGAGACCATGCGGCAAGCACTGAATGCCGGGGTTGATTGCGTCAATGATGTTTGGGCATTAAGACAAGAGGGTGCGGTAAATGCAATCTTAGAAAATACCCATTGCGGTATTGTTTTAATGCACATGCAACGCAACCCACAGACGATGCAATTTGATCCGGAATATCAAGATGTGATTGCGGACGTATCCTTATTTTTGCAGGAACGTGCTCAAGTTCTGATGACGGTTGGTATCGAGGCCAATAGAATCGCGATTGATCCGGGATTTGGTTTTGGTAAAAGTCTCGAACATAATCTCAATTTGCTGAAAAACTTTGCTGCATTTTCAAAGTTAGGATATCCCGTATTGGCCGGCCTCTCCCGTAAATCCATGCTTGGTAAGATTACCGGTAAGGACACCAATGAACGTGTGGCTTCCAGCGTGGCAGCAGCCATCATGGCGGCTGATCGCGGTGCCAGAATCGTACGCGTACACGATGTACCTGAGACGGTTGATGCATTAAAGCTTTGGGGGGCTATTCAGACTTAGGATACCCCTAAGTTTTATAATCTCATTTATGAAAAAACAATACTTTGGCACTGATGGCATT
>CAIMPQ010000097.1 GCA_903843315.1 uncultured beta proteobacterium | reverse complement strand
GGTATTCATTCGACCTTGTATGTGCGCTTAACTGAAGCCGGTCTGAATATCGATTTTCAAAAGCTATATGAAAACTTCTATAAGGATGAACCTTTTGTCGATGTGATGCCTGCTGGCAGCCACCCAGAGACTCGTTCAGTACGCGGTAGCAATGGTATTCGGATTGCAATCCATCGTCCAGGGGGTGGTGATACTTTGGTTATTTTGGTGGTGGAAGACAATTTGGTGAAAGGATCTTCGGGCCAGGGCGTTCAATGTATGAATCTCATGTTTGGTTTGCCTGAAACAATGGGTTTGACCCAGATTGCCATTTCTCCATAATGACCCTTCAGCAAGCTAGGCATTTAAAGCCTAAAATAAGATATTGCCTTTTGATTTAGGAGTAAACCATGACCGAATTAGCTACGCAACCCGCACAAGATTTAGCCGAGCCACCAACCCCTTTGGTGTTCACGGATAGCGCTGCTGCAAAAGTGGCTGACTTGATTGCTGAAGAAGGCAATCCAGAGTTAAAGCTACGCGTATTCGTACAGGGTGGTGGCTGCTCAGGATTCCAATATGGCTTTACCTTTGATGATGCTGTAAATGAGGACGACACTCTTTTTGAAAAGAATGGCGTTACACTTTTAGTAGATTCAATGAGCTTCCAATATTTAGTTGGCGCTGAGATTGATTACAAAGAAGACATCAATGGCTCGCAGTTTGTCATTAAGAATCCAAATGCCCAAACCACTTGTGGCTGCGGATCTTCTTTCTCTGCTTAATTAAGAAGAGAATTTAAGCGGCGCATTTAAGCAGGATAGCAAGCACCTAGAATTCTAGGGCCCTTCGCTCCCGTAACGGCTGGCAAATTTGCTGGCCGTTTTTCTTTATGGGCCCAAGCAAGCCATGCAAAGGCAAGACCTTCAACCCATTGTGGGTCAATCCCAGACGCTTCACTGGTAGTAACTTCTAAAGGTTCTTTGAAAAAAGACTGGGCTTTCACTTTGAGTAAATTCATGAGGGCATTATTTCGGGCGCCACCTCCACAGACAATCAGCTTCTGGGTTTGCGGGGCATGACGTACTAAAGCTTCTAATGCTGAGTGCGCAGTTAGATGTAATAAGCTAGCCTGCACGTCTTCGGCGTGATGATTGTCACTCCCTAATTTTTCTAGCAACCAATTCAGATGAAAGTCGTCTCGACCTGTGCTCTTTGGCGGGGCTTTTGCAAAGAAGGGATCGGCCAACATTTTTGAAAGTAAGGCTTCAATCACTTTTCCTTGCAGTGCCCAGGAGCCATTCTCATCAAATATATTTCCTTGATGTTCCTGTATCCATAGATCCATCAACATATTTCCAGGGCCGCAATCAAATCCAGTGACCTCACCCTCCTTTGGCAGTAGTGTCAGATTGGCGATGCCACCAATATTCAGAATGGCTACATTTTCAGGTGAGGCAAATTGCTGTGCATGGAAAGCGGGCACTAAAGGAGCGCCATGTCCACCGGCAGCGAGGTCACGACTTCTAAAATCGGCGATGACATCAATACCCGTTTTTTCTGCCAAGAGAGCAGCATTGAGGGTTTGATGGGTATAAGCCATATCCCCAAGATCTGGTTGGTGACGAATCGTCTGGCCATGGGCGCCGATAGCAGAAATATCTGAGGCTTGCAAAGCCGCCTTTTTTAAGAGTTGGCTAACTGCGTCTGCATAAGCAAGTGATAAGCCATTTCCAGCCTGTTTCTCTCTGTGGAGTTCATTCGGGCCTGGGCTTTGAAGTTCAAATAGGGCTTTGCGCAGATCGGGAGCAAAGGGGGTGCTTACTGCCATTTGTGCGCTTGCTTCGCCATTTGGACCAATCTTCGCTAGAACGGCATCAATCCCATCTAGGCTAGTGCCAGACATCAGTCCAATATAGAAGGAATGGGGTTTGTTCATGGGGCTCTCAGTGATGCGACAATTATGCTTTAGCAATTTAAATACTAATTTAACTGAAACAGTTAGCAGAATCAGCATGACGGCTAAACCAGACCAAAAATACCCCTTAACCCCCGAAGTCTTTGCGGCACTTGAAGTCACTAAACGTGGCAGTGATGAGTTATTGGTTGAGGCGGATTGGGTCCAGAAGTTGGCTCGTAGTCTAGCAACCAAGACTCCTTTGCGGATTAAGTTAGGTTTAGATCCAACTGCACCGGATATTCATCTTGGCCATACTGTAGTTTTGAATAAACTACGCCAGTTGCAAGATTTAGGGCATACCGTGATTTTCTTGATCGGTGACTTCACGAGCATGATTGGCGATCCATCTGGCCGTAACGCAACTCGACCGCCATTGACTGCAGAAGAGATCGCTGTCAATGCAGAAACTTACTATCGTCAAGCGAGTATGGTGCTCGATCCTTCTAAAACAGAAGTACGCTACAACAGTGAGTGGTGCGATCCCTTAGGTGCACGCGGCATGATTCAGTTAGCGGCTAAGCATACTGTTGCACGTATGCTGGAACGCGATGATTTTACGAAACGTTATCGCAATGGTGTGCCCATCTCCATTCATGAATTTCTTTACCCACTCATGCAGGGTTATGACTCAGTTGCACTCAAAAGTGACTTAGAGCTTGGGGGCACCGACCAGAAATTTAACCTCTTGGTTGGTCGAGAGCTCCAAAGGGAATATGGACAGGAGCCTCAATGTATCTTGACTATGCCTTTATTGGTAGGTCTTGATGGTGTTGAGAAGATGAGCAAGTCCAAAGGCAATTACATTGGTATCAGTGAGTCCGCTGGAGATATGTTCGGTAAGCTTTTGAGTATCTCAGATGATTTGATGTGGGATTACTTCACATTATTGTCATTCCGCCCAATGTCAGAAATTGATTTAATGAAACAAGAAGTCGCCGCTGGAAGAAATCCAAAAGATTGCAAAGTCCTCCTTGCACAAGAAATCGTTGCACGCTTCCATTCACAAGCTGCGGCAGAAAAAGCCTTAGAGGATTTTAATCATCGGGCAAAAGGCGGCATTCCAGACGACATTCCTGCAGTCAGTCTGACGGGTGCACCAATGGCAATTGCTAATCTCTTAAAGGCTGCAGGTCTGGCCCCCTCGACATCTGAAGCAATGCGCAATATCGAGCAAAACGGTGTGAAAATTGATGGTGTGACGATTACTGATAAGCAGGTAAAGATTGAGGCTGGAATTTACGTAGTCCAGGTAGGTAAGCGTAAATTTGCGAAAGTAATGCTTACTTAAAATGATGACAGACATGAATAATCAGAAAAGCTTTGAAAAAGAGGCAGAAGCTCTAGAGCGACTCTCAGTGAAGTTAATTCAAGATAAAAACTGGGAAGCTTTGGAAAAAATGCTTGCTCCGAGTTGCCAGTTTGTTAGCTCACAAGGTTCATGCGATAAAGAAAGTGCAATGCGCCTAATGAAGGAGATGCATCTTGGACCTGTTCAGTTTAAGGATTTTAAGGTTACTGAGGTGCAAGATAATTTAATCGTGAGCTTCTGGATTGCCGCTTTAGAGTATCGCGATGGTAAAGAGTTATCTGCAGAGTATTCCCCGCGTTTAAGTGTTTGGAAAAAAATCGATAGCCAGTGGCAATGTATTGCCTATGCTGATCTGATTGCCAGCTGATTAAGCCGCATTCACAAATCTAAGTTATTACTTGGTGGAGTTAAACCAAAATGCTCGTAGGCCTGACGAGTAGCCACTCGACCTCGTGAAGTTCTTTGTAGATAACCCTGCTGAATAAGATAGGGCTCTAGTACATCTTCAATAGTGTCACGCTCTTCACCAATAGCGGCTGCCAAGTTATCAATTCCCACTGGACCTCCATCAAACTTGTGCAAGATGGCTTCAAGCAATTTTCTATCCATGACATCAAAGCCACTTGGATCTACATCTAGCATCTTGAGCGCGGCGTCGGCCATCGCTTTAGTGATCGTGCCGGTGCCTTTGACTTCCGCATAGTCGCGTACACGACGTAGTAAGCGATTGGCAATACGAGGGGTGCCACGTGCGCGTTTGGCAATTTCAACCGAACCTTCCGGATCAATACTCGCCTTTAATAAGCCGGCAGAGCGAGTGATGATTTTGGTAAGTTCTTCGGTGGTGTAGAACTCGAGTCTTGCCACGATGCCAAAACGATCGCGTAATGGGTTCGTTAGCATGCCGGCGCGGGTTGTTGCACCGATGAGAGTAAAGGGCTTAAGGTCAATTTTGACGCTTCTTGCTGCAGGACCTTCACCAATCATGATGTCAAGGCTATAGTCCTCAAGCGCTGGATACAGGATCTCCTCAACTACTGGAGAGAGACGATGGATTTCATCAATGAAGAGCACATCATTGGTTTCTAAATTGGTTAGCAATGCCGCGAGATCACCAGGCCTATCTAATACTGGACCGCTGGTCTGGCGTAAGTTCACGCCGAGTTCTCTGGCGATGATATGGGCTAAGGTCGTTTTGCCCAGACCAGGAGGACCGAATAAGAGGACATGATCTAAAGCTTCTTGTCGCGCTCTTGTAGCACTAATGAAAATCTCTAATTGCGCTCTTGCTTTGGTTTGACCAACGTATTCATCGAGCTGTTTAGGGCGCAGTGCTCTTTCGAAGACGGCTTCAGCATTACCAGCGGCGCCACTCACAATGCGATCATTGTCTTCTGGTAGATCTTCGGGAATGGAGCTAAGGTCGTCTGTATGAATTGCCATGCTACAAGTGTAGTGGTGTTTGGATTAGTAGTGTTTAGCGATTAAGACTTAGAGAGGTATTTCAGGCCCATCCGAATACCATCAGAAACCGTAGTATCAGGTGGGATTTGCTTGAGGGCTAAGAGCGCTTCTTTTTCTGAATATCCTAGCGCCAAAAGTGCCTGCAATACTTCACTGCTAACTTCATTAGTATGTGGTTTATCGCCAGCAATTCCCAAGTCTGGGGCTAGCTTGCCTTTGAGTTCCAAGCAAAGACGTTCTGCAGTTTTTTTGCCAATGCCAGGCACTTGAGTCAGGCGACCCGCTTCTTGTAAGGCAATAGCTTGCGCCAATTCATTCACGCTCATTCCTGAGAGAACGGCTAATGCGGTCCTGGAACCAACCCCACTGATTTTAATGAGTTGTCTAAATGCTTCGCGTTCAGTCTCAGTCGCAAAGCCAAAGAGCTGTTGCGCATCTTCTCGAACTTGGAAGTGGGTGAGGAGGGTTATCTTTTGTCCTGCTTGGGGTAGTTGATACAAGGTGCTCATAGGTACATCTACTTCATAGCCAATACCTTGGCAATCAACCAAGAGGCGGGGTGGGTGAACTGAAACGAGGATTCCTTGAATACGACCAATCATATGAAGATCTTAACCTGTAATGTGCCGTGTTACTTTTTAGGACTACGCTTAGGAGCGAGTGCATTGGTAATCGCTGTTGGTATTTGAGCGTGATGGGCGGCACAAATGGCTACACCCAACGCATCAGAAGCATCGGTACCGGGAGCGCGATTTAAACGAAGCAAGCGCTTAACCATTTCCTGAACTTGAGGTTTAGTGGCTCTACCAGTACCCACAATCGATTGCTTGACTCTCAGTGCGCTGTATTCAGCAACTGGCAACTTTTCAGAGACTAGCGCAGCTATCACTGATCCTCTAGCCTGGCCTAGCATCAATGTAGAACGTGGGTTGACGTTTAAGAAGACTTCTTCAATCGCAGCTGATTCAGGACGATAGGTTTCTAGAACTTCTTTAACACCCGCATAGAGTGCACCTAAACGCTCAGGTAAGCCTTTGGCTGGATCGCCACTTTCAATCGTCCCAGAAGCTACGTAAGTCAGTTTGTGGCCATCTACATCAATGACACCAAAACCCGTGGTGCGTAATCCTGGGTCGATTCCTATCCAACGAGTTGGCATATTTATTTCTGACTACTCAATGACGGAAGTGGCGGGTGCCAGTAAAGATCATAGCAATACCATGTTCGTTTGCAGCCGCAATGATTTCATCATCACGCATGCTGCCGCCGGGCTGAATTGCGCAACTTGCTCCACCATTGACGACAACATCTAAGCCATCACGGAATGGGAAGAAGGCATCACTCGCCACTGCTGAGCCCTTAAGGCTTAGGCCAGCGTTTTCAGCTTTAATGCTAGCCATGCGCGCAGAGTCAACGCGACTCATTTGGCCAGCACCAATGCCCAGGGTCATGCCGTTAGCGCAATACACAATCGCATTGGATTTCACAAACTTGGCAACCCGCCATGCAAATAGCATGTCATTCATTTCACTTGGGCTTGGAAGTCTTTGGCTTACAACGCGCATTTCGCTTTGCAACACATTTTTTGCATCTGGAGACTGCACTAGCAAGCCACCACCAACGCGTTTGAAATCAAAATGATTAAATGCAGTGCCAAGTGGTATTTCTAAGAGACGCACATTTTGTTTTGCAGCAAAAATGGCTTTTGCCTCATCGCTAAAGCTCGGGGCAATCAATACTTCTACAAACTGCTTAGAAATCGCTTCGGCGGCAGTGCCATCACAGGGCACATTAAAAGCAATGATTCCACCAAAAGCTGAGCTTGGATCAGTTTTGAAAGCCTTCTGATAAGCCTCAAGCGCATTGGCGCCAACAGCTACGCCACAAGGGTTGGCGTGCTTGATGATCACACAAGCAGCAGAACCGCCAGTATTACCAGAAAAACTCTTGACGCACTCCCAAGCGGAGTCAGCGTCAGCAATATTGTTATAAGAGAGCTCTTTACCCTGTAATTGTTTGTAATTGGCAAGGGCACCAGCTCTGGGATAGATATCTTTGTAGAAAGCGGCTGATTGATGGGGGTTCTCACCGTAACGCATCTCTTGAACTTTTTCAAATGCAAGGTGCAACGTTTCAGGATAAGCAGAGCGAGCCTTGTGATCTAAGTTATCACCTAATGCAGATAGATAGTTGGCAATCGCACCATCATATTGTGCGGTGTGAGCAAATACTTTTTTAGCCAAAGTTAAATTGGTTTTATAAGAAACAACATTCTTATTGGCTTTCATCTCTGCCAATACTGGCTCGTAATCTTCAGGAGAGATTAATACAGTGACATCTTGATGGTTCTTGGCAGCCGCGCGTAGCATCGCTGGACCACCAATATCAATATTCTCGACCGCATCCTCAAAAGAACAGTCTTCCTTAGCTACAGTTTCATTAAATGGATAGAGATTGATTACCAACATATCAATGGTATCGATGCCATGCTCTTTTAATGCCGCCATATGCTTAGGAAAGTCTCTGCGTGCCAATAATCCCCCATGTACTGAAGGATGGAGCGTCTTTACACGACCATCGAGCATCTCTGGAAACTTGGTCAAAGAAGACACTTCTACCACTGGTAAATTGTTTTCAGCTAAGAGTTTTGCGGTGCCACCAGTAGAAATCAGCTTGATGCCTTGCTCATGAAGGGCTTTGGCAAAAGGCACGATGCCATTTTTATCGGAGACGGAGAGTAGAGCGGTACGGATCATATTTTTCGAAGGTTCTGATAGATGAATAAGTGAAATATTTTTATTTTTTAAGTTATTAGTTGATGTTCAACTAATTTTTTATGCAGTGTGTTCCGATTGATACCGAGATATTGTGCGGCTAAGGATTGATTTTGTTTAGCATGTTGCATCACCAGCTCAAGCATTGGCTTCTCAACTACCGCTAATACCATTTCATAGATATCACTTGGAGGCGTACCTTTGAGGTCATTTAGGTAACCCTGTAATTGGGTTTCAATGCATTCGGTAATAGGGTGTTTATTGGTCATAAAATTCAATTGCTAATAAAAACTAAAAATTAAGCTGCTTCTAAAAAGAGTAAACGGTCCGAGAGGGATTTCATCTCATCGAAATAGTCATTCACCATTTGTAATTGCGTTTTGCAATCATCTGCGGTATTCATGCGTTGGCGAAAGGCATGAGAGTCACGTAAGCCCTTGCAATACCAGCCAATGTGCTTGCGCGCAGTGCGTAGGCCTATGTGTTCGCCATAAAATTCATAGTGATCTAAGAGATGCGCATTCATAATGCCCTGAATCTCATTGATCTCTGGGGTTGGTAGCTTGCCACCAGTTTCAAGGTAGTGATTGATTTCGCGAAAGATCCAAGGTCGCCCTTGGGCGGCGCGGCCAATCATGATGGCGTCTGCACCAGTAGTCCTTAAAACAGCTGCTGCTTTTTCTGGAGAATGGATATCACCATTCGCTACCACCGGAATATGCACCCTGTTCTTCACAGCGGTAATGGTTTCGTACTCTGCTTCACCATGGTAGAGATCTGCTCTGGTGCGACCATGAACGGTAAGCATAGAGATGCCGGATTTTTCTGCAAGTCGTGCAATCTCAATGGCATTCTTATGCTCGCGATCCCAACCTGTCCGAATTTTTAAAGTTACAGGTACTGCGTCTGGGCCAATACCAACTGCGTTGACTACCGCCTCGAGGATTTGTTGTACCAGGGGCTCATCGCGCAATAAGGCTGACCCCGCTGCTACGTTACATACTTTCTTTGCAGGGCAGCCCATATTGATATCAATAATTTGTGCGCCGTGGTCTACATTGATTTTTGCAGCGGCAGCCATCATGGCTGGATCAGCGCCTGCAATTTGAACTGCAATGGGCTTGAATTCCCCCACATGGTTAGCGCGACGTTGCGTCTTTTCGCTTTTCCAAAGTAATGCATTGGAGGCTACCATTTCAGAGACTGCATAGCCCGCACCCAACTTTTTGCAAAGCTGCCTAAATGGACGGTCTGTAACTCCTGCCATTGGAGCGACAAAAAGTCTATTTGCAAGTAGGTGGGAACCAATTTTCATCTAATGGGGCTGGGAATAAAGGAGGAGGGCGGAAAGCATGTCACTTTAGCACAATTAAGGCGTAATCTGCCTATTTTTTAGGCAACTTACCTGATTCAGCTCAAACAGAGAAAGCTTTTATTTGGAGACTAATTTAAGCCTCTTAGCGCCTACCAAACATCATCTGGCGAGCTAAGGCCGTTTTCACTGGTGGAAGCCACTGAAGGGCGGATAGAGCCAGCCCACGAGCCACCACTAATGGAGCTAGATTCGAGGTAAATACCCTGGCCATAAAGTCAGTTAGACCAATGGTGGTGGTTCTGTCTGCCTTACGGCTTTGGGAATACTCTTCAAGCGCTTCTTGAATTCTGATGGTCGTTTGATTTTCTACTGAGCCTGCAAATACACCCACTAGTTTTTCAGCCAGAAGAAACGCGTCACGTAATCCGAGATTTAATCCTTGACCAGCTACGGGGTGTAAAGTTTGTGCAGCGTTACCAATCCAAACTTCATTATCTTTAGTGATTTGCTTACGGTAGTTCAAGCCTAGTTCGTATAAGCGACGATCCTGAATTTTGAGAAAACGTCCAATACGCGCACCAAATTCATTTTGTAAAGAGGTGAGGAAATCCAGATCACTGAGTTGTAGGCGGCGTTGTGAAGATTCTGGTGAGCCACACCAAACTAGATTCAAAATATGAGGACCGTAATGACTTGGAAGTACTGCTAGGGGCCCTTCGGAGGTGAAGCGCTCCCAAGCTTGGTGAGGGGCGGCATTCTCGACTTCAACCAAACCTACTAAGGCAGACTGGCCATAGTCGCGACCCGATTCTACCCAATCCTGTTTTTTAAATAGACCACCTTCAGCATGCACAACACATTTTGCGCTGACAAGATTATCTTCATCTTTAGCATCGATATGCTGCCATACAAAATGGGGGCTTTTACTTTGCATGGCTCTGAGAGCTTGGCGCAAAGTGATGTGAATATCCCGATAACGAATGATGTGGCCTAGTGCATCTTGATGCAATTCTTCGCGCGTCATTAGGGCGCGACCAAAGCGTCCCGCTTGTGAAACATGCACACGATGAATATCGGCGCATTCTGTAGGCCAAGCATGAATCGTATCTAGCAAGAGTTTGCTGCCATGCGAAAGGGCAATACCTCTACTGTCAGCCGCGGCAAGATCAGCATCGTCTAGCGGATTACGGTCAAGGAGAGTTAGGCGTGCGTCTGGAAACTTTTGCAAAACCCATGAAGCACAGGCTAGGCCAACTGGGCCACCCCCCTGAATTAAGATATCGCAATTAGACCTACTCATTTATTTTTCATGAGGGCTTCGATCTCATCAGCCTTTACCGGAACTCCGCGAGAAATTAGCTCGCAGCCCATATCGTTAATAACCGCATCATCTTCAATACGAATACCGATATTCCAAAATGCTTCATCTACATCCTCTGCCGGCCGAATATAAAGACCCGGTTCAATCGTGATGACCATGCCACTCTGAAGAATGCGCCAAGGTTTTTCGTCTTTCGCGATGTCTTCTGAAGATTCTCGATAAGAGCCTACATCATGGACGTCCATTCCCAACCAGTGGGAGGTACGGTGCATATAGAAACGACGATAAGCCCCTGTTTCGATGGCATTTTCAAGCGAACCTAATTCAGATAGCTTGAGTAATTTTTCATCAAGCAAACCTTGCGTGAGGACTTTAAGCGCTGCCTCGTGAGGTTGCATGAATGTATTTCCTACTTTTGTCATGGCGATAGCGGCTTCTTGTGCAGCTAGGGTGATGTCATAAAGCGCACGCTGGGGCCCGCTAAATTTTCCATTGACCGGGAAGGTGCGCGTGATGTCAGAGGCGTAGCCATCTAATTCACAACCGGCATCGATTAAACAAAGCTCACCTGTGTGCAATTCAGTGGCGCCTGCACGATAGTGAAGAATGCAGGTATTGGCTCCGCCTGCGACGATGCTGTTGTAGGCAACGCTTTGCGCGCCGC
This sequence comes from uncultured beta proteobacterium, assembly GCA_903843315.1. Lineage (GTDB taxonomy): Bacteria > Pseudomonadota > Gammaproteobacteria > Burkholderiales > Burkholderiaceae > Polynucleobacter. The sequence continues at coordinate 3,461 of CAIMPQ010000097.1, read as the reverse complement.
TATTACGAAACTCATGCAGTAACTCTGCCTCGAGTTGATACTCGCGCATTCCAGGTTTACATGCTTGCATTGCACGCACATGTGCCCGTGCTGAGATAGCTGCAGCACGACGCATGATACCGATCTCCTGGGCATCTTTGAATAAGCGCATTTCATGAATGAGGGTTTCAACATCATGAAACTCTGATGGAGGATTAATGCCAGAACGCGCTTGTCCTCGAACTTGTTTCATCCAATGACGCAAGCGACGATCTGATTCTGCGCTCTCTGAGAGACGGACATAGATGGCATCTTGATCAGCTAGTATGCTGCTGAGTTTTTGATCCAACTCTTGATTACTGTGGGCAAATTCAATTCCTAGAGCCTCTGGGGCTGCCTCAGGTCCAAGACGAATACCATCCCAAATCTCCCGTTCTGGATCTTTGGGTCTACAAAATAGATGAGATTGCAGCTGGAAATTGTTGCCGTCTTTCCCCACTTTCATGACCAACGTGGCACCTGGCTCTTCGAAGCCAGTTAAATAAAAGAAATCACTGTCATGGCGGTATGGAAATTCACTGTCGCGATTGCGGGTAAGCTCTGGCGCAGTCGAGATAATGGCAATTCCTCCGCCAGTGTTGGTAAAAATGCGTTGCGCTAATGTGTTTCTGCGAATTTGATAGATATTCAATTTATTCATAAGCCATATTGAGCTCTTGTAATCGTTGCGGAGTTCCTACATCGTGCCATGGACCGGTATATTTTTCACCCGACACTTTATTTTGTGTCATTGCATCTCTCAGAAGGGGCGCTAGCTTTGCTGGCTCCCCCATCTTTATTTCCTTGAAAAGATCCAGATGGTAGATGCCAATTCCTGAAAAGGTCAGCTTTTCAGATCCCGTCGACTCTTTATTGGCTAGTTGTGAGCCGTTTAAGTAAAAGTCCCCCTCTGGGTGTTGTACTGGGTTCGGCACCATCAAAAGGTGAGCCAAGGGCTTTTGAGGGTTGCGGCGGAAGAGAGATACTTTCTCTAGGAGTTCTTTGATGGGTAATTGAGGGCTAAAGACATCCCCGTTGATTACCAAGAAATAGTCATCCGGAAGAAGGATTGGTAGGGCCTTGCATATTCCTCCCGCTGTTTCTAAGGCAGTGCTCTCAGGGGAGTATTGGATATTGAGTCCGAATTGATGACCATCACCAAGAGCAGTTTCAATTTTCTGACCCAGCCAGGCATGGTTAATAACGACATTGTTAATTCCTGCGTTTGCAAGGGACTCTAAATGCCAGGCAAGTAGGGATTTATCTTGAATAGTTAATAAAGGCTTGGGTAAGCTGTCTGTGAGTGGACGCATCCGCTCACCCCTGCCAGCAGCAAGTAAAAAGCATGGAATCAGATCACTATTATTCATGAGCTCAATTTACTCTTTGCGTGGGCGTGTGGATTCCAAAATACGGGCCAAAGGTTTTAATTCGATATACCGATTGGCTGTTGCAATAGCGTACTCCAGAACCAGTGGGATATCTTTGAGATAGCCTTCTTTGCCATCGCGGTGAAAGAGTCTTGCAAAAATGCCAAGAACTTTTAGATGACGCTGCAAGCCCATCCATTCAAAATCACGATAGAACTGTCCAAAATCACTGGGCATAGGCAAGCCAACTTTGCGACCCTCTTCCCAAAATTTGATGACCCAATCAATCACTCTGTCTTCTGGCCATGCAATGTAAGCATCGCGCCATAAAGATGAGGCATCGTAGGTAATTGGGCCATAAACAGCATCCTGAAAATCAATTACTCCAGGGTTGTTGATTGCCGTTACCATTAAGTTGCGAGAATGGTAATCACGATGAACGTAGACTTTGGCTTGTGCTAAGTTATTTTCAATAATGAGCGCAAACGAATTTTTGAGTTGTGCCTCTTGTAAATCTGTTAATTTAATATTGCGATGCTTATGCAGATACCAGTCGGGAAATAAGTCTAACTCTCGCTGAAGGAGGGCTTCATCATAATTTGGTAATACGTCTGGTGTGCTAGCCAATTGCATTTGCACTAAGGCATGCGTTGCTTCTTGGTATAGCGAATCAGCCGTTTCATTATTGAGCTCAGCAAGGTAAGTTTTAGTGCCTAAATCATTCAATAAAAGAAAGCCCTCCGCAATGTTCTGCTCTAGAATTTTTGGCACATTTAAGCCTGCTGCGGATAGTAACAAGTCGACCTTGATAAAGGCATCTAAGGGCTCATATTGAGGGGGCGCATCCATCACTATCAAAGTCCCAAAATCGGGGTTTTTGGATGTAATACGGAAATACCGTCTAAAGCTAGCGTCTGCTGAGGCAGGCTCAAGGGTATCGAGATCTAATTGCCAGCTTGCTTGCAGGGCTTTTAGCCAGTCGCGGAGGGTGTTTAAGCGAGAGTCAGTCATGGTCGATTCGTATAATAAGGCGGGTCTGGATCTATGAGTCATTATCGCCGTCGCGCCGGCCTTTGCGCCCCTCTTTTTTTAGCTGTATCCCTGCGCGTAATGATGGGGATGGCATTGCTTCAATTTGCGCTGCCAATTCTTGCTCAGGCGCCCGCACCTTTACCCTCTGTTTCAACGTCTTCGACCAATTTGGTTTTATTGCCAGATCGTGGCAATGTCACGATTTTGAAGTTGGACGATCAACTTCGTGTTGGTAAGCCTATTGCTGATGGCCAAGCCCTTACTTTTACTTCTAGCGATTCAATTGATGGAGTGGTCGAGCGAGATATGCATTTGAAGGGCCGCGCACAAATTCGGCGAAATGGTGCAGTACTGAAGGCAGACGAGATAACTTACAACCCAGATACTGATATTGCAGATTTACTTGGTAATGCAGAAATGTCGAAAGGAAATGTGACTTTTAAGGGTCCCAAAGGACAGTTCAAGGTAGATGCGCGTGAAGGCGCCATGGAGACGGTAACTTACGAAATGCGAGATAACCGCGGCAACGGTAAAGCTAAAAAATTAACTGTTGAGAGTGCGGATGTTTTTGTCTTTGATAAGACCACTTACACTACTTGCACTCCAGAAAATATGGATTGGTATTTTACGGCTAGCACTTTGGAAATTGACAATGAACAAAAAGAGATGGTTGGTACGCATGGCGTAATGCGCTTCTTCGATGTGCCAATTGCTTACGTTCCTTATTTCACTGCACCTACGGGCGGTCAACGGCGTTCGGGCATTCTGGCGCCAGTGGTGGGTTACAACTCAAACAATGGTTTAGATATTACTCAGCCTTATTACGTCAACATTGCACCGAATCGCGATTTGCTTTTATTACCGCGGTACATGAATCATCGAGGTGGCATGTTAGGAGCCCAATACCGATTTCTTGATTCTCAATATTCTGGTTCGGCAATGGGTGAATATTTACCGTATGACAAACAAACCGGTACAAATCGCTGGAAATATGATTGGCAACAACGACAGGCATTCACTGGAGGAATCGGCCCAGGAGGG
>CAIMPQ010000096.1 GCA_903843315.1 uncultured beta proteobacterium | reverse complement strand
GATGATCCAATTGCGGGTACATTTAATAATGTATTTAGCACTAACTACTTCTATTGGTTTAGTTTTTATTATGATTTTGATTTTTAATAATCCATTCATAGGCCCAAGCGCTATTAGTCCCGAACCATTTGAAAAATTGCTGAACTATTATTGGCCCTTAATTCATTAATTCATTGGTTCATTAATTTTTAAATTATCTCAACATAAATTCTGGTAGCCTCCAGAAATTCAAACTCATACTAGTGGTGTTGTAGTTTTATGTTTTGAGCGTAACTCAAAGTAATGGCATCAAACCCGCTTGAATAGCTATTCACGATGAAGATATTAAAAAGTTAGCTATTGTCTGATAAGTAGTCTATAAAGACTAATCAATCACTTGCGTATGTTTCCTCTGTAAATAGCCAAGATTGAATCTACACAAAAGATTGTTGTGACTTAGGTCATTTGTCAGCCTGCATAGAAAGTTAAACTGAAGGACTAAGTTATGAAATACAAAAAATTACTAGCTAGTGCCATGGCGGCAATATTAGCAACCGCTCTCTTTTTATCTGAGACAGCTCATGCACAATTGATTTTTGCTGCACGCCATATAGAGGGGCGCATTCATCAGATGACTCAGGATGACTCAAATGGAGCCCCAGCATTTCAATTTGCAACGGTAATCATTGATGCCCCGGCAAATAACGTTTATGCAACTGCAGTCAATGTAGCTAGCCAAAATCAAGCCGTAACCATCGTTTCTCAAGACTCCCAAAATTTAAAATTAAAATTATCTGAGGGCAGTAAAAGCGCCTCTATAAAAGTGGTCCCATTAAGCGATAACTCATCTGAAATGATGATCTCGACAACTGCTGCGCCCCAGGGTCAAGATCCTAGTACGTCAGTAGCCATCAATTCAATTATGAGGATTTGTAATCAGCTCAATAAGGTTTGCAAATTAGGTTCAAATTAACCTAAAACAATTGCTTGGCTTTATAACTAGTCCGTCAGTAAAGCAAGCCCCCGCAAAGTCGAATACAACAGCTTAGGAGGATGCTCCCAAGCTGTTTTTCAAATCAAGTCTATTTAATATAGAGCGTATGTTGCCAAGAACCATCGGGTAGGTGCACAGTTTCAACCCATCCGCCAATTCCAGCGAATTTCCCTGTACCTCCTGTGATGGCTCTGCGGGTGCTGGAGGCCTCTTCAAGTGTAGCTTTTGCGCTGGGGTATTTAGCTACACCTTGAATCACTAGCTGATCTTTAGTGCCATCATCGAAAGAAAATACAGCAGAGGTAATACGGTATTCGATGCCTTTATCTGAAACTAGCCCAGTGGTTGTCATGATCCAGTCTGTAGTGAGCTTGCTGCCATTGTCTGTTTTTGCATCAAAATGCCAAATCCGCACATCTCCAACAGATTGACCTGATTTGCCAAAATCAAGAAAAGTAGGTGGTGGCACTTCTGGGTGAGTAATGATGATTTTTGTATCGGCAATGGATAAACTTGCCGCGAACATGCTTACTACAACGAGGATAATTTTAAGCATTCGCATTGGAACTCCTTTGGTGTAATTGAAAGTATTTGAGTGTTGATTGTAGGGTAAAGGGATAGTTATTTTCAGTTACCCGCATTATTAATATAACTTAGCGCTGCCTCAAGAGGGCGAGAGGAAATACTGAGGTCTCCTTGAAAAGGATGATCTAAACCAATGATTGCCGAGAGCACCAGGCCTATTAGTATCGACAGAATTGATAGAAGGATGGCGTTATGGGATTTCGATGATTCAGTCTCTAAGAAGATACAGGCCAACAGGGTTAAAAATCCCCCTAGAAATACTAATTTTAAGATAGCTGTATTAAGGGTAGTTTCTGCTAAAAAGAGACGCTCTTCTCTAATCATTCTTAAGCTGTTCACTTCTTGAATCACAATAGGTATATATAGTTCTTGAGATTTATTTTTTGGATCAATTTGTACTAAGCGTTTTGTTAATGCAGTTATATTTTCCTCGTTTATGTCAGACGAAATATTTTTTTGCATTTTTGGCCACTCATTGTGGATAGTATTCTCGAGGTAATTTTTGATGAAAGTTTGCACCTCTTTAACGTCGCCTTTCCCTAGGCCAGGGGCCGCATTGTAGATATTCATAGCAATCGAGGCTTCTCTAATCACTAAAACATCGCCATGATTAAATTTCTCCCAAGATCCTATTGCGACTGCGCCAACCAATACCGCATAAATAATGCCAATTACGCCGAACATGTGACCATGGATATCTAAAATTTTTGGTCGACTTTCTATTGGCCATATCATTCTGAGTGCATAGAGTGTTGCCAAAGAAAAAGATAAGCAAAGGAGGGTAAGCGCAAAACTTTGCAAGCTGGTATTGGCAGTTAGAAAGTAGTTCAGCATAAGAGGATCAATTAAAATAAAGCAATGATGGATTTTATGTCTTGGTGTGAATTTTTTGAATTAAGTCATATGGTAGATAAGTACTAATATTTTTGCAATGTTTAATCTTTGAGCCCACGTAGAGGAGGTTTACAAAATATATTAGGATTTACCTCTTCATTGAAAAGTGTGTTAATTTGTAATGCAGGGCTAAATCACCCTGAACTCAAAGCAGTATATATAACCTTCCCCTAGAAGCTGGAGAATATTGTGTATAAACCGATTAGAATTCTGGCAATATTTTTTACCCTTGCATTCTATGTGCTGACTGGTATAGCGCAAAATCAAACTGCTGGTGTAAAAAGTAACTATCTTTGGTTGTCGGGAAAATTAATTCCGAATGAATTTGCGTTAGTAGATGGTACCTGGTCAAATTCTTCGATTCGTGAATGCATAAGTAAGTGCACAGCTCAGAAGGCTTGTTCAGGTTTTAGCGTAAAAAAGATTTATGGAGACGCATGGCAGTCTGGTTGCAAGGATGGCCTATGTGAGCAAAAAACGGAATGCCATGCAAAGGGTCCTCGAAGTTCAAGTGATTATTGGCTACCGAGTGATCAACAAATTCGAGTTCCTCAGGTCGATGCCAGCAGCAATGCTTGGATAGAGGGCTGGGGAACTATTTTAAAAAATAGCAATTAGGTTTTTCTGTTGACTCCTATGCGCGCCCAACTGAGGCTGCCAACTAAACAGAAAGAACATCGCTTTTACTTCTTTAGTTATTGATGCTTTGGTAGTAAAGTGACCTTGAAAAAAATAAACCTGAAGTAATTTGATCTTTACACTGTGATTATGTCTAATTCTCTATATGTTTCTTCCCCAGTAAATGCTTTAGTGCAGGGTATTTTGAGGGAAGATAAGACGCTTAAGCAAGTATTGGGGCATGGCAATTTTGGCTTGGGCACTTTCAATGATCTTGATGGTGAAATGGTTCTTGTCGATGGGATTTTTTATCAATTAAGGTCAGATGGATCTGCCTTAATCCCAGATCAAAATATAGG
>CAIMPQ010000095.1 GCA_903843315.1 uncultured beta proteobacterium | reverse complement strand
TATCACGATCAAGTCGGTTACTGGCTCTGGGAACCGGCGACTGGAACCATCATTCAAACCCTGACCATTCCCCGTGGTATGACTACGATGGCTCTTGGAAAATCTACTGCTGATGCTAGGCAGTTTGAATTACATGCAAAAGAAGGAGATCCTTGCGCAGGAATTTCTTCGAATGCTTTTTTGGATTACGCCTTTAAAACTGTAGCGTTTCATATTCAGGTGAGCATCCATTCCGATGGAACTTGGTCATATGAGCAAGACACTGTATTAAAAATTAAAAATGAAGCCGATTTATTTCATCACATTGATAAAAATACCCTGCATCAGATTGGAGAAGCAACACCCAATCCACTTGCTAGATAATATGTAAAGCACACCTCTACGATAGAAAAAGGCCATCATGTGATGGCCTTTATTTTTCTGAATACAAGTATTACGCGGGCTGAGCTTCTGCCTCAGTGATCTTCTCTAGCGCTGCCGCCAAATGTCCAACAGTACGATCTACGTTAGCCAACTTCTCAAGGCCAAATAAACCAAGGCGGAAGGTGCGGAAGTCTGGTCTTTCATCACACTGCAAAGGTACGCCAGCAGCGGTTTGCAAACCCAGCGCAATAAATTTCTTGCCTGACTGAATATCTGGATCCTTTGTAAAACTCACAACGACTCCAGGAGATTGATAGCCCTTAGCGGCAACTGAAGGATAACCCTTGGATACCAATAAATCGCGCACTTTAGTACCCAACTCAATTTGCTTTTGCTTGAGTGCTGCAAAGCCTAGAGCTTGTGTTTCTTTCATTACATTACGCAAAATCTTTAAGGCATCCGTAGGCATAGTTGTGTGATATACATGTCCACCCTTTTCATAGGCCTCCATGATCTGCAACCATTTTTTCAAGTCCATTGAGAAGCTCGTACTTTGAGTAGAATCAATCCGCTCACGACCTCTTTCGCCAAGGGCAATCAGAGCGCAGCAAGGCGAACTACTCCAGCCTTTTTGTGGCGCTGAAATCAATACGTCTACATTACACGCTTTCATATCAACCCACATCGCACCAGATGCAATGCAATCCAATACAAAGATGCCGTTTACAGAACGCACTGCTTCGCCAATTGCCTTCAGATAATCATCTGGAAGAATGATGCCTGCTGAGGTCTCAACGTGCGGCGCAAATACCACCGCTGGTTTTTCTTTCTTAATAAAAGCAACCACCTCTTCAATTGGAGCAGGTTCAAATGCGCCTTGAGGAGAGTTGTCAACTTGACGGCCTTTTAATATCGAGATATCTGCAAAAGATTTATCCAAATCAAAAATCTGGGTCCAACGATAACTAAACCAACCGTTACGTAAAACTAAGACTTTTTGGTTATTGGCAAATTGACGGGCCACTGCCTCCATTCCGAAAGTTCCACTACCAGGAACAATCACAGCAGATTGGGCGTTGTAAGCATCTTTGAGAACGCTTGAAATATCAACCATCACGCGTTTGAACTCTTCAGACATATGATTTAAAGAGCGGTCTGTGTAAACAACCGAGAACTCTAATAAACCATCTGGATCAACGTTGGGTAGTAAGCCGGGCATAGCAATTTCCTAGGGAATAAAGTGATTAGCCCTAAATGATACTGATTTCGTCAGTTATTGCACTGCAACCTTATTTTCCTTGATCAATTTAGCCCATTTTGACTGATCCAGACGTAGAAACGCTGAAAACTCTTCGGGACTTCCGCTAGCGGGCTCGCTCCGCCTCTCTCGTATTGCCTTACGCACCTTCTCTTGTGAATTGACAAACTTCACCATTTGGTTAATTTTTTATATAAATAGCCCAGGAGCATTAGCCGGAGCAAATAAGCCAAGACCCAAGTGAATTAGAAATAGTATTTGCAATCGCTTTAATTACTTGTAATTCCAGCAGCCTTAACTACCACTTCATTCTTCTTTAGCTCAGTAGCTATAAAATTTTTAAATTGCTCTGGAGTGCCACCGATTACTACAGACCCCTCAGAAGTAAGCACATCAGCAATGTCCTTATTTTTCAGGCCAATGTTTACAGCACGGTTAATTTGCTGAATGATCTTAGGATTAGTCCCTGCCGGAGCTAACATTCCATACCATGTGCCAGCTTCAAACCCGCTAATACCTGCTTGCGCCATTGTTGGAACATCTGGAAGTAAAGCAGATCTATTTTTTGAGGTTACCGCTAAAGCCCTTAGTTTTCCAGACTTAATGAATGGGGCTGAAGTGCTCAGCGTATCAAACAACATATCGATGTCACCACCCAATAAGGCAGTTAAGGCGGGACTGGTACCCTTATAAGGAATATGAGTCATCTCAATTTTTGTAGCCATCTTAAAAGACTCTCCTGCCAAATGTGCAGCACTTCCATTTCCAAAAGATCCATAGGTGAGACCTTTTTTAGACTCTAAAGATGCTTTTAATAAATCAGCTAGCGAATAGATTTTTGAATCTGCATTGACTACTAATACCAAAGGCTGAGAAGAAACCAAAATAATTGGCTCAAAGCTTTTCACAGGGTCATAAGGCAAGCTAGGGTATGTGAATGGAGTAATGGTTAGGGGACCTGCAGCACTAAACAGCAAGGTATATCCGTCAGGTAGCGCTCTTGCAACTGACTCTTGTCCAATAATTCCACCGGCGCCAGCCTTATTTTCAACTGATACAGGCTGACCAAAGCTACTTGTTAAGGTTTTTGCTATCAGGCGCGCTGTAACATCAGTACCGCCACCGGGTGCATAGGGAACTACTAGCTTAATCGGCCTATCAGGATAAGTCTGGGCATTGGATAGAGGTGCAGTCAGTATGAATAAGCCTAAACCCGCCAATAAGACGGAAAACCATTTGTAAGTACAGGAACCCATGAAAAAATATCCTCCCATTTCCATATGAAGACAGTTGAGACTAATAGTGCCACCCGCCCATCTAAAAATTCACTTTACTATAGAATTGTCCGCAGCAAATGTCATGATGAATTCCTGACTTAGTAAACTCACTTATTCACATCAATCTAAAGGTCAACAATGTCTTCAAGAAATGAAAAATCGTTGGTTCTTAGCGGCCTATACCCAGCGACTATTACTCCCTTCAAGGCAGATCTTAGCGTTGACTATGATGCCCTTGCTCGTCATCTAAGAGAGACGGCTCATACGCCTGGTGTACAAGGTATTGCTGTCAATGCCGGATTGGCTGAGATTCTTCAACTTTCCGACGAAGAGAAGAAAAAGATATTGAAGCTCGCTCGAGAAGTAATGCTTCCAGGACAAACTTTGATTAGTGGGATTGAAGGTAGAGGACCTGCAGCTGTCAAAGACGGGCTCCTAGCAAAAGAGGCCGGTGCAGATGCGCTACTAGTATTAAATCCTTTTGATGCGCGGCCCTATCGTCGCTTGGCACAAAATCCTGAGTCTGCCTATCAATTTTATAAGATGTTGGATGAACAGGTTGACTTACCGATGATCGTCTTCCAATACCCAGACCAATCCGGCTGCGCTTACTCGCTAGAGTCTCTTATCCGCATCTCCTCTATTCCTAATGTTGTAGCAATAAAAGCAGCATGTGGCACTGTTACGCGTTATGTACAAATATGGGAAGCCCTGCACGACAAGCTCACAATTCTTGCAGCATTGGACTCACCGCCACTTTTAGGAATGATCTTGCATGGGGTTCATGGGGCACTGATTGGCATTGGTGTCATCGATACCCCAAAATGGGTTGAATTAATTGATGCTGCAATTTCTGGGGATGCTGTAAAGGCACAAAAAATTCACCGTGAATTTTGCATTCCAATTATGGATGGCGTCTTCGAAAATCAAGAGCCTAGTTCACCAACAAGTGAAGTAGCCTGCGTCAAAGAGGCTTTGATGCAACTTGGTCAAATTCCCAACTCTCTCGTAAGGCCGCCAGCAGTGAATGTGACTGAAGCTCATCGCGCTCATGTCAAACATGGCTTAGTTGCCTCAGGATTAATTAAAACTTAGAGTAGATTCGGCTGTTCCGGGGTCTAGAAGAAACAATAATTCCAGAAACAATTAGCGCAAACGCGAGTCCATGAAACAGCTGGGGTGGCTCGCCCAACATTGCGGCTGATAATAATGCAGTAAACAAGGGAATAAAGTTGGCGAAAAATGCGGCAACGGTAGGACCTGCGCCATTAACACCTAATCCCCAGCAGCGATAGGCAATTAAAGACGGTCCAATGGCCACGAACAGGATTAATGAGCCAGTCCATAGATTCAGATCCAAGTGAGCGTGGCCAGCCGCGATCTCGAATCCATCAAAAAATCCAGTCCACAGCAGGCCAACGAAAACCTGCGCCATTAAAAAGTCGGCCCATGGCCAATTTCGCTCAGTACTCTTTCCTGGTTTACTCAACATCCAGCTATAAAATCCCCACAAGATAGTGGCCAGCATAATTAAAAGATCGCCAACTACCATTTGCATTGATACCAGCGAGGATAAATCCCCCCTAGTTAACACAATTGCCACACCAACGAGAGAAACCACAGCGCCAACTAATTGCAATAGGCTGGGTTTTACGTGATAGAAAACTGCGCCAATAAATAGCATCCAAATTGGCATGCTGGCACCTATTAAGGTGACATTTATCGCCGTTGAAGTTTGGAGCGCCAGATACAGAAGAACGTTATAGCTACCAACCCCGAATAAGCCTAAGAGTAAAAAACGTTTCTTATTTTTCCAAAAGGCACTGCTCGGCTTGAATACAGCCCAACCAAAAGGAAGTAGTAGCAGTGCAGCCAAACCCCAGCGTACCGCGCTCAATGTAATGGGCGAAACGGCTCCGCTAGCAACCAAAACACGTCCTGCAATCGCATTGCCTGCCCATAAGGCGGTAGCAATTAGTAGATAGGAGACGGTGGCAAGATTAAGCTGAGGCATTCAAAAAGGATCGGGATAGATGGGCAATGAAGGGTCCCAAGTAAGGGATACCCTAGCATTGTAGAAACAAATCATCGGTATTGCTAAGATATAGCTTAATTAGGCAAATGCTTGATATTAAAAGTATCAAAGAGAAGGATACATTGTGGCAATCATTACGAATATCGAAGACTTAAGAGTGCTTCATCAAAAACGCACTCCTAGGATGTTTTATGACTACGCCGACTCTGGATCTTGGACCGAATCAACCTATCGTGCTAACGAATCCGATTTTCAGAAAATTAAATTACGCCAACGCGTTGCAGTAGATATGACTAACCGCACAACCAAAACGACCATGGTTGGACAGGAAGTCACGATGCCAGTAGCGCTTGCACCAACCGGACTTACCGGAATGCAGTATGCCGATGGCGAGATTCTGGCTGCAAAAGCAGCTGAAAAATTTGGTGTGCCATTTTGCTTATCTACTATGAGTATCTGTTCCATTGAAGATGTCGCTGAGCGCACTACTAAGCCATTTTGGTTTCAGCTCTACGTGATGAAAGATCGGGGTTTCATCGAACGTTTGATCGAGCGTGCCAAGGCTGCCAAGTGTTCTGCCCTAGTTTTAACCTTAGATCTCCAAATTTTAGGTCAGCGTAATAAAGATTTGAAAAACGGTTTATCTGCGCCTCCAAAACTCACTATTGCCAACATGATCAACATGGCGACTAAGCCGCGCTGGTGTTTAGGCATGGCGATGACGCCTCGCAGAACCTTTCGCAATATCGTTGGGCATGCCACTGGTGTAGGTAACATGTCTTCCCTCGCCTCTTGGACTGCCGAACAGTTTGATCCAGGCCTCAATTGGGGTGATGTTGAGTGGATCAAAAAACTCTGGGGTGGAAAACTCATCATCAAGGGTATTTTGGACGTAGAGGATGCCCGCCTAGCAGCAAACTCTGGTGCTGATGCCCTCATAGTCTCCAATCATGGTGGCCGTCAATTAGATGGCGCTATTTCCAGTATTCAAGCATTACCAGGCATTGTGAACGCAGTTGGTAAGGATATTGAAATATGGATGGATGGCGGTATTCGCTCTGGTCAGGATGTTTTAAAGGCCTGGGCATTAGGTGCACGCGGCACGATGATTGGTCGGCCATTCTTATATGGCTTAGGCGCCATGGGGGAAGCAGGCGTTACTAAGTGCCTCGAACTCATTCATAATGAATTGGATATCACTATGGCCTTTACAGGACATCGGGATATTCAGAACGTTACTAAAGATATCTTGTATCCAGGAACTTTTTAAATTAGACACATCATCAATTCCCCTCTCTTAGTTTTTGGGCTTTCGTTTTTAATACTGAGTCTTTCTGTTTGGTTTGGTAATGCGGTTTTAAGCCGCTTTCGCACTAAAGATAGTGAGACTTCTGAAGATCTGGGAATTATTCAAACAGCTACGCTCACTTTGCTTGCGCTGATTATTGGCTTTACCTTCTCTATGGCAATTGACCGCCACGATCAACGCGAAATTCTCGAAGAAGGTGAAGCCAATGCGATTGGCACCGAATACCTTAGGGCGGATCTACTTCCCCCAAAGTCAGCAATAGCCACTAAAGAACTTTTAACTTCTTATCTAGATCTGCGGATTCAGTTCTACTCCAAACAACCCCATGAGAAAGTCTTGGTGATTCGTCAAAAAACTGATGCTGCCCAGCAAGCGCTCTGGAACGAAATCTTACCGTTTGCACGAATTCATCAAACCCCGACGATGGCACTTGTTGTTTCCGGTATGAATGATGTTTTGAATTCCCAGGGATATGTGCAAGCTGCCTGGTGGAACCGAATCCCCTATACCGCTTGGTCTTTAATGGCGGCTATCGCCATCTGCGCCAATTTATTGGTTGGCTTTGGGGCGCGGAATTTTGAAAAGAATATTGGCCTCTTCATGATTTTTCCTTTTGTAATTTCTGTATCCTTTTTCTTGATCTCTGATATCGACAGTCCCAGAGGTGGAGTCATCCGCATCGAACCCAGAAACTTGATTACCTTGCAAAAAGTAATCAATCCTAAGATTGCTAGCACTGAATAAGCATCACCAAAGAGGCGGTAAACATGAAACGTGTAGTTGATGTCTTTAAAAATCGTGGCCGCGAGCTTGTTTGGACTTACGTCATTCACCTCCAAAACGATGATGAATTCCATCCCGGGCAACTGGACTTTGAAGCGGAAGCCCTTAGACTGTCCCAGATCGATAAAAGGGGGCTAGTCAGCGAATTAAGCGCCAAAGTAAGACTGAATTAACCAGGGAATCCTGAAAATAGGGGAAATTACCCCTGCAGTTGTTAATGTTAATGAGATTCATTATCATTTATAGTGAGTCTTCACTAAACAATAGCAAGCAATATGTCAAAAACCCACTATCACCCTGCCTCCATCTTTTTTCATTGGTTTGTTTTTCTTCTGGTTATAGCCGCTCTTATCGTCATTGAGCTTAAAGGACAGTTCCCGAAGGGAAGTGAGCCGCGTGAGCTCTGTAAAACTGTCCATGGCGTAATAGGACAGTTAATTTTTATAGCTATGGCGCTTCGCCTGATGATTCGTTTAACTCATGGCGTCCCTACTCCTACTAACCCAAAACCGGTATTTATCTCTTTAGCTAAGGCAATGCATTGGCTACTGTACGCCCTGCTATTGATAGCACCTATCTTTGGCATCCTCTATTTTCAGTACGGCGGCAAAGAAATCCATTTCTTTGGATTGGTATGGCCACAACTGCTTACCCCCAATCCGGAAATGAAAAAAATAGCTGAAGGGATTCATGAGTTTTTAGGCAATTCTCTTTATTTCCTCATTGGCATTCATGCGTTGGCTGGCTTATGGCAACATTACGTCTTAAAGGACGATACACTTCGTCGTATGTTAAATAAAATAAAAGTGCACGCTTAGGAGCAATCACACATGAAGCCCTTATCCAAAAAAGCAAAGGTAGCTGTGGCCTGGACGGTTCTCTTGACCGTTGTTGGCACCGCCATGCTGCATCAATGGGAATTCTTTGCAATGGGCTGCGCCTCACTTGCCCTTTTGTTACTGGCCAACGAGTACGGTCTTCTCAAGGATCCAGAAGATAAGAAATAAACCTCGTCCTTTAGCGAGGAACGAGGTTTATTTAAACCAGCCTAAGCCACTAATTAGAGACTTGGGTAATCGGTATATCCCACCTCTTCTCCGCCGTAAAAGGTAGCGCGGTTGCAGGGATTTAAAGAGGCATTCTGTTGAAATCTCTCTACTAAATCTGGATTTGAAATATATAAGCGACCATACGCTACTGCGTCAGCTAAACCCTCTTCCAAAACTTGCTCACCCATTGCCTGGTCGTATCCGCCAGCAGTAATAAATTTTCCTTGATAAGCAGCACGGAAAAGTTCTGACGTAATTGGAGCCCCCTCATTCACCTGATCACTGCCACCAGAGCTGGTTGAGCGAGGTTCAATCATATGAATATAAGCCAACTTATATCCGTTCAATTTGTGAATAACAGCAGTAAACAATGCCACTGGATCGCTATCTTCCATATCGTTGAATGTGCCATAGGGTGATAGACGTACACCCACTTGATCACTTGGAAATACCGTACTAACAATCTCAATCACTTCACCTAATAGACGTAAGCGATTTTCAATCGAGCCGCCGTACTGATCAGTGCGTTGATTGGTTCCATCTTGTAGGAATTGATCAAGTAAGTAGCCATTAGCAGCATGAATTTCAATACCATCAAAGCCAGCTGTTTTAGCGTTTTGCGCAGCCAATTCAAATTCTTTCAACAAGCGAGCGATATCATCAACACTCATTGCCCTTGGTATTTCGTAATCATGTAACTTCCAGTCGGCACCGTAAGTTTGTCCTGAAGCGGCAATTGCGGAGGGTGCCTCAGGCAATCCTTGCTCCGGATGTAAAGAAGAATGAGAAATCCGACCTACGTGCCATAACTGCGCAACAATCGAACCACCCTTTTCGTGAACGGCTTCGACTATTTCTTTCCAAGCAGCTGTCTGCTGTGCAGAGTAAATACCGGGAGTAGCGGGGTAACCTCTGCCCAACGGGGAAATTTGTGTTGCCTCCGTGATGATCAAGCCAGCACTAGCGCGTTGAGTGTAGTAAGTCTTTGCTAATGGAGTTGGGACATCGCCAGCGATTGCACGCATTCTGGTTAATGGCGCCATGACAAGACGATTCTTTAATTGAATTGAGCCGAGACTCACCGGAGTGAACATTACTTCTATACCTGCCATTTGATGCTTTCTGAATAATAAGTGAGGAGGACGTGAACTGTATCAAGATTTATCTCATTCTGCCGGAAGGGGTGAAGATACCAGATCTAGGCCGAAAAACTGAACCACAGTCTCCGCCGGTGAGAATGTCAAATTAAAATTAAAATAAGGAATATCTACTCGGAAAATAAATATGAAAACTTGGCAATGTATCGTATGCGGCTTCATCTATGATGAGGCTAAAGGCTTACCAGAGGATGGCATCGCTGCCGGAACAGCTTGGTCAGATATCCCAGCAAATTGGGAGTGTCCAGATTGTGGAGTAGCAAAGTCTGACTTTGAAATGGTTCAGGTAAGCTAAGTACTTCAGTATTTTTAGACTTTATTTTTGTCTTTTAATTCATTCTTTACAGCATTACTTGGGAGCCCAGCTTTGACTCAAAATACACCTCAATCATCTGCAATCGTCATTATTGGGAGCGGATTAGCTGGGTATACCGTTATTCGTGAAATTCGCAAACTAGATAAAACTGCACCCATTACTTTAATCACCCGTGACCCTGGCTATTTTTATTCCAAGCCAATGCTCTCCACCGCACTCGCGGGCAAAAAAGAAGCGGCTCAACTCATTTCCACCCCAGCAGATGGCATGGAAACCCAGCTTGAAATCACCATCCTATCTGAAACCAATGTGAGCGCAATCAACACTAATGCACAAACGCTTCAAACGAGCAAAGGTGAAGTACCTTATGGAAAACTAGTAATGGCCTTAGGAGCAGATCAAATTCGCTTGCCATTGGAAGGGAATGCTGCTGGAGAAGTGCTTACAGTGAATGATCTTGAGGATTACACCCGTTTTCGCAAGGCCATAACAGGCAAAAAAAATATTGCCATTCTGGGTGCGGGCCTTATTGGCTGTGAATTTGCTAACGATTTAGCACTAGGTGGCTATGAAGTGGACGTAATCGACTTATCCGCGCAGCCATTGGGCAGACTCTTACCAGAGCAAGCGGCCAAAGAGCTACAGGCGAAATTGAGTGAAGCTGGCGTACGCTGGCATTTCTCCACGACAGTGCAGTCTGTCAATCGCAGTGGAGATATTTTACAAATTACTTTAGCAAGTGGTCACTGCATCACAAGTGATGTAGTCCTATCCGCAGTCGGTTTGAAACCGAGGTTAGATTTAGCGAAAGCTGCAGGTGTTAATACTGGATTGGGAATTCAAGTAAATCGCGAACTCGAAACGAGCGTAACTAATGTTTATGCTCTTGGTGATTGTGCGGAGGTTGATGGTCTGGTGCTTCCGTATGTAATGCCTATCATGCAGGCAGCAAGAGCGTTGGCGCCCACCTTAATTGGACAACGAACGGCACTCAGCTATCCAGCAATGCCTGTGATGGTGAAAACCCCTGCTCTGCCTACTATCGTTTCTCCTCCCGCCAAAGGCGCCAATGGTGCATGGAAAACGATTCCCGTTGAAGGGGGAATCGAGGCGCGCTTTGAATCACCTGAGGGCAAATTGTTAGGCTTTGCTCTAATGGGGACAGCCACCGCTCAAAGGGCTGCTTTAACTAAAGAACTCCCGCCCATCTTGTCATAAGAGTTTTGCTGGGACTAGCAGAGGAATCGCGATAGAAACAAAAAGGCCCGCAATGCGGGCCTTTTTTAATGCAGATAGTGTGATTATGAAACGATCACGAACCAAGTAGTGTTGTGTGACTGAGCAACCATCAAGAACAACATGGGTACTGAAAGCAATGTATTCAAACGGGATGTCAACATCGCAACACGAGCAGACTTTGCCTTTACGTCAGCTTCAACAACTACCATGCCAAGAGCGCGTTTCTGATTTGGCCAAATAATGAACCAAACGTTGAAGGCCATTATCAACGCAATCCACATACCTAAGCCAATTGCACGGAATGGTGCTTGTAATGTGAAAGCTTGATGTAAATAACCATTCAAAGCAGCAACGATCAAACCGGTAATGACTGTGAAGAGCGCTGCATAACGGAACCAAAACAAGGCTTCCGGTGCAATGACTTTACCAATCGCTGGCTTTTGTTCATCAGGAATCTTTGGCATAGAAGGAATTTGCACAAAGTTGAAGTACCAAAGCAAACCAATCCACATCACACCAAACATCACGTGCGCCCAACGGAATAGGAATGGTAGTTCAGCAGAGCTAAAGTTACCACCCAAAGCAAAGATGATCAGAACGAGAAGGACAAAACCCGCGAATACGGTACGTCCCAAAGAGGTCAAGATTGATGCCATGAAAGGGTCTCCTATGAGTAATAATGGGTCTAACTATAAACGATTCTGCCAATTTTGTTTTAGCAAGACAAATACTAGAATTGCTACTTAAAATAGTGACTTAGCCCAATTTTGGGCACAAAATGGCCCATCTCTATGACAAGTAACCTCTCTTCTAAAAGCCCGAAACGAATCTATATCCAAGAAGTTGTCACACGCGATGGGTTTCAGGCTGAAAGTATGTTTATACCGACAGAGGAAAAAATTACTCTGATTAATCGCCTCAGTCGTGCGGGATACGCCAAGATTGAAGTGAGCTCGTTTACTAGCCCAAAAGCAATTCCCATGTTGGCCGATGCCGAGGCAGTCATGAAAGGCATCAAGCGAGAGCCCGGCGTTGAATACACGGTTCTTATTCCAAACCTCAAAGGCGCAGAGCGAGCATTAACCGTCGGTGTTGATGAATTCAATTTAGTAATGTCAGTTAGTGAAGCACATAACCAGGCTAACCTGAAGATGAGTCGTGAAGATTCCTTTAGAGGTCTAAGCACGGTCATTGAATTGGCTCACGCGAATAAAACCGCAGTAAATATTTCCTTATCAACCAGCTTTGGCTGTCCTATGTCAGGCATTACCTCTTTAGCAGAATTGATGCACTGGGTAGATCGATTTGCTAATGTAGGTGTTCGCGGTATTACCATCTGCGATACCACTGGCATGGCAAATCCCACCCAAGTACAAGTGATCTGCGAGGCTGCTCAAGCCAAGTATCCTCAGTTGCAGTGGACCTTACATTTTCATAACACCCGAGGCATGGGTCTTGCTAACGCTTTAGCTGCCGTAAATAGTGGCATCAATCGCTTTGATTCTTCATTGGGAGGCTTGGGTGGTTGTCCTTATGCACCAGGTGCAACTGGAAACATTTGCACTGAAGAACTCGTACATATGTTCGACCTCATGGGCTTTGATACGAACATGCAGATTGATACTTTATTAGAGTGCTCTAAAGACTTGCAGTCCCTGATTGGACGGGTTTTGCCCAGTCAATTATTAATGGCGGGAAAAGTAGATCGCCTGTACGAAGCGCCTTGCCAAAGATAACTATCCAGTGAGAAATAAAAATGCCAGCAAGTGACACTTGCTGGCATGAATGGATATTTAATCTATTGCAGATGTTTATTGTGCAGTCCAACCACCATCCATATTCCAAGCAGAGCCACGCACTTCAGAAGCATCAGGGCCACAGAGAAATATTGCCAAAGCAGCCAATTGCTCTGGAGTGACAAATGAACCTGAAGGCTGCTTCTCAGAAACTAAGGCCTTCTTTGCCGCATCATTAGAAATGCCTTCATGCTGCGCACGAGCATCAACCTGCTTTTGCACCAAAGGAGTTAACACCCAGCCTGGGCAAATGGCATTACAAGTAATACCAGTGTGTGCATTCTCAAGCGCAGTGACTTTAGTAAGACCAATGATTCCATGCTTTGCCGCAACGTAAGCTGCTTTTTGAGTTGAGGCCACCAGGCCGTGCACAGAAGCAATATTAATAATGCGGCCCCAGTTCCGCTGCTTCATTCCAGGAAGCGCATGATGTGATGTATGAAAAGCAGAGCTCAAGTTAATCGCAATAATGGCATCCCACTTATCGGTAGGGAAATCTTCGACATTCGCTACATATTGAATTCCAGCGTTATTAATTAAAATGTCTAAAGAACCAAAACGGTTTTCAGTTTGCTTAATCAGATCCTCGATTTCAGCAGGTTTGCTCATATCGGCACCGTGATAATCCACTTCAACACCAAATGCTTTGATTTGGGCGATTGCTTCGTCTTTTTCGCCAAAACCATTCACCATAATATTTACGCCCTGCTTTGCCAGCGCAATGGCCATTCCCAAGCCAATACCACTAGTTGAACCTGTTACCAGGGCCGTTTTACCTTTTAATGTAGACATATCCGTACTCGCCATCAAGTTGAAAAGTTATAAAACCTTTAAAACTGGATGTTACAGCACCAAATTACCCCTGCAAAATGGGGAATTCACCAAGAAACCTCGTCTAATGTCTCTTTCTAGCCAATCCAGGCCCCTAAATCGATTCTTTTCTACAACTCCTTGACACCTCGGCAAAATGAGCAAACAATGACTCGCTAGGCTTTAGTTGAAGTCTTTTATAGTGTGTTGTAGGGCAAAACTGGTTAAACAGTATCCACCCTTCATCATGATTGTTTTAAGTTTATGTAATGGAGTTCGTATGTCTACCGGAATAGTTAAGTGGTTTAATGATGCAAAAGGTTTTGGCTTTATCAAACCTGATGATAGTGAAGAAGAGTTGTTCGCGCATTTCAGCGCAATCAATATGGGTGGTTTCAAAACCCTCCAAGAGAACCAAAAGGTAACGTTTGATATTACCCAAGGTCCTAAAGGCAAACAGGCTACCAATATTCAAGCTGGTTAATTGTCCTTAGATCATCATGAAAACCCAGGACTTGTTCCTGGGTTTTTTTATTGTCGGTAAGCCCTATACAACTACCGCACTCAATAATCAACACTTGACCATGGGAAATATCTTCAAACGCGAAGATATGTTTTAAATCTTGCCCAATGCCCGCAGGATTTTTTCACAGGTAATGGGCTGATCAAAGACGGCTACATTAAATGGTGACAAGGCATCATTGATCGCATTCATTACCGCACCTGGAGCTCCAGCAGTGCCAGCCTCACCTGCACCCTTTGCACCCAACTTCGATGATTGAGTTGGAGTCTCAACGTGAGCAACTTCAATATCAGGCATCTCATTTGCCATTGGCACTAGATAATCGGCCATACTGCCATTTCGCAATAAGCCACTTTCATCATATAGACACTCTTCGAATAAAACACCCCCAATACCCTGAACAATTGCTCCACGTACTTGTTCATCTACCAGCATGGGATTAATTACGCGACCACAATCCTCTACAGCCCAGTGTTTTAATAACTTTACGAAGCCAGTTTCAGGATCTATCTCTACATAAGAAGCTTGAACTCCGTTTGTAAAGATAAATGGATAATCTTTTTGGGTGTAATGACGCGTCACCATGAGGTCAGCTGAAAAACCGGGGGGCAAAGTATCCGTCCGGAAATATCCAATTCGGCCAATCTCACTAAATGGCAATAACTGCTCGCCAGTTGCTTTATCCAAAACGTGGCTACGATGAACCGTTAACTCTGTAACGGGTCGATTCAAAATCGCGCCAGCCAATTTCAGAATATTCTCTTGCAGGGCTTGACAGGCCAATAACACCGCTTCGCCCCCTACCCCAGCACCACGCGATGCCCAAGTACCACCGCCGTACGGCGTAACATCCGTATCGCCAGTAACGATGCGTACTTGATGAATAGAAACGCCAACTGCATCTGCCGCAATTTGTGCATAGATACCTTCAGTGCCCTGGCCTTGCTCACCTACACCAATCAGCACAGACACAACTCCACTAGGATCAAGCCTTACGGAAGCGCCATCTTGTGAGGCAATCCGCGCACCACCAACCCCATAAAATGCTGGACTTGGATTCGTTAGCTCAATTAAGGTTGCAAAACCAATTCCTCGGTAGATCCCCTTTTTACGAAGCTCGGCCTGCTCTTTGCGCAAAGCTGAGTAATTCATCATCTTTTCAATCGTACGCAAGCACTGTTCGTGTGACAGCACTTCTAGCTTAATTCCTGAAATCCCTGAACAAGGATAGGCATCATCTGGAATCACATTGCGTTTACGAAACTCCAGTGGATCCATCTGTAATTTCTGCGCAGCTAAGTCAACCAAGCCTTCGGTAACTGCGCAAGCAATGGGGTGACCCACGCCTCGGTACTGACAAGTGGGTGTTTTATTTTGGAAAACTACATTCAACTTGGCTCGATAGTGCTGGTGCTTATATGGTCCGCCCACCAAATTGACAACTTGGTTACCTTCAATTGCGCTAGTTCTAGGGAACATCGAGTAAGGACCAATCGCTGTGAGGTCATCAATCTCGAAGGCCAAGATATCGCCTTCCTTATTAGCAGCAATGCGACCTTTAATACGGTGCTCACGTGCATGAATATCACTTGTGAATGACTCTAAACGATCGGCAACAAACTTCACTGGACGCTCTAACATCATAGACAGTCCTACAGTGGCGAAGTCATCGGGATAGGCATGCACCTTAATACCAAACGATCCGCCCACATCCTTACAGATCACATGCACATCCGATTCAGATAAACCAAACTGACGGCAGTACAAATCTTGCATCATGTGCGGCGCTTGTTGAGAGTGATAGACAGTAAGGCGACGATCGCCCGGATTGTAATCAGCAATTTGGCAGCGAGGCTCTAGAGTCACGCCAGTGTGGCGTCCAAATCCAAAGCTTGCTTCTGCAACCACATCAGCAGTGGCAAATACCTCATCGACATTGCCCACATCTAAGCTGCGGGTGAAACAGAGGTTATCCCCCAACTCAGGATGAATTAATGGGGTTTGTGGATCTAAGGCTGTTTCCATCGAAACCACCGCAGGCAATTCTTCCCACTCCACTTCAATATGCTGCAAGGCATCCTCAGCTTGAGCTCGAGTTTCAGCAACTACCGCTACTACCGGTTCACCCTGCCAACAAGCGCGACCAATTGCTAATGCATACTGAGGTGCGGATTTCATCCCAATGAGGTGACCTAAGGTACCTACCCAGGGTTTACAAATTTTTGCCATTTGGACGCCATCTACCACAGCCAGAACACCAGGCATCTTGCTGGCATGATCAGCATGGATTTTTCCAATCTTCATATGCGCTACTGGTGAGCGCCAATAAACTACATGCCCCATGCGTGGGAGCTGAATATCATCAATGTAGGTGCCTTGACCTTCTAGCAAGCGTCGTGCGCCATGTCTTGGCTCACTATTGCCGATATAGCGCTGATCATTGGTAACGGGATCGAGAACCAGACCTTTTAAATCACTTGGCTTATTCATAATGCGTTTTCCTAAATCCGTTAAGCGTGTGCAACAACCGGTTTAATTTTTTGACCCTTTGCACGAGCCTCCAATACATCCATAATCGCGTCGACGATGGAGTGATAACCAGTGCAGCGACAGTAATTTCCAGAAATCCACTCGCGCACCTCTTCACGCGAGGCCTTTGGCTGCTTCTCAATCAGCTCTGCAGCGGCAAGCAACATTCCAGAAGAGCAAAAACCACACTGCATTGCGTTATGGCGCATGAAAGATTCTTGCAGATCAGCTAAAGCTCCGCTCTTTGTCAATCCTTCAATAGTCTCGACTACAGCACCATTAGCCTGTACCGCTAGGAATAAACAACCCCGGATAATTTGGCCATTCACTTTGACAGTGCAAGCTCCACAAGCGCCCTGCTCGCAACCGAGGTGTGGGCCCTTTAAGTGCAAATCTTCGCGTAAGAAATCAACTAAATGTCTACGCGGTTCAATTTCGGCATTCACAAGAACGCCATTGACTGTCATTGAAATGTGTTTCTTCAGGCTCATCTAGATCTCCAAATACTTTTTCTATTTGTCTTAGTTCTTACTCTTTTACGCCAGCATGTGCTTTAGACCACGCTCAAGCAAGACACCGATGAGGTGTTGTTTAGCTTCAGCGCTATTGGTGATATCAGCAATGGTTTCGATCTCAGCACGCGCAGCAGCTACCGCTTTGCCAATCACTTCCTCATTGAGCTTTTGTCCATCAACCAAATCCTGAGCCTTTGTTGCCATGACAGGCTTAGAGCTGACCGAGAAAAAGGTAAAAGCGCATTGACTCAAAACATCGCCCTGCTTTTGCGCGACGGCTGCCAAGCCTGCTACAGCGTAATCACCATGACGTCTTGCCAGTTCATGGAAATAAAAGACTTCTTGGCTACTAGCAAGCGGAATTTCAGTGGCTACTAGAATTTCATCTGGCTCCAAGGAGGTGGTGTACAAATCAATAAAGAAATCGTTAGCAGAAATTCGACGCTCTCCAGTAGGACCCTGAATAATCATGGTGGCCCGCAGTGTCAAACTACATGCCGGCCATTCTGCTGCTGGATCCCCATACGCAAGAGAGCCGCCCCAGGTGCCTAGATTGCGAATTGCGCGATGAGCGATATGGGGTGCGGCTGCTTTTAATAAGGGTGCATGCTTAGCAATTAACTCAGAATCTTCAATTTCAGTATGGGTAACCAATGCACCGATTCTCAAGCGATCACCTACCAACGTAATCCCTTTAAGTTCAGCTAAATCCGTAATATCAATCAGAATGCTTGGTTCTGATAAACGCATATTGAGAGTCGCAAGCAGAGTCTGTCCACCAGCGATTAAACGGGCATCATCACCCGCTTCAGCAAGTAAAGACAAAGCGTCCTGCAGAGCTTTTGGCTTTACGTAATCGAATACTGCTGCTTTCATTGCGTCTCCTCCACCACTAATCAATCAAGCTTTAATGCTTTTTATTTTTGCTTAGCTTTTACTTTGGTTATTTTTTGAGTTACTTTTTTATTCACTACTAGCACCGGAATCCAGTGCTACCGCTTCCCCGCCTAACTCTTTTGCAAATTTTAGAAAAAAGTCATCGGCAATCTTTTTGGCGGAAGCGCTAATTAAACGTCCACCAATTTGTCCCAGCTTCCCACCGATTGATGCTTCGGTTGTATAAGAAATGAGCGTCCCACCTTCGGTTTGCTTAAGCTCCACACGGGAGCGACCTTTAGCAAAACCAGCCGCGCCGCCAGATCCTTCGAATGCCATAGAGCAAGATTGGTCTGGAATGATGTCACTCAGAAGCAATTTCCCAGAAAAACGTGCTCTTACGGGTCCAATCTTGAACATCACCTTGGCATGGACCTCTTCAGGGGAAATTCGACTAATTTCCTCGCAACCCGGAATGGACTTGGCAAGTACATCAATATCGTTCAATCCCTTCCACACATCAGGGATAGGAGCGGCTATCAGTTGCTCACCATTTAGTTCCATTGGGTCTCCTTGGGGTTTGTACGAATAGAGTCTTATCTACCAACTGCTCAACAATGTACCATTATTTAACTTTTGGTCAATAAGTCCAAATTCGGATAAACCCTGAGAATTCATGAGCTTTAATGAAGACCGCACCTCTGGCATCAGAAAAGCCTCCAATTTGGCTGAGGAAATAGCGCCGGCTCGTCGCCGCATGAATACTGCGGACCGGAAGCGTCAAATCCTGGATCGGGCCATTCAGTTCTTTGCTAAACATGGTATCGATGGTCAATTAAGAAATCTTACGAAAGAGTTAGGGGTTACCCATACCCTGCTCTACCATTACTTCCCCACTAAAGAAGCGTTGATCAAAGAGGTTTACAAGGAAGTATTTGAATCCAGATGGAAGCCTGAATGGGATGAGTTACTTGATGACAAGCATCTCTCCCCCGAAGAAAAGTTGAACGCCTTTTATCTTGACTATAGCAATACTGTGCTCACCTATGACTTTGTCCGTATTTTGATTTTCTCTGGCTTAAGCGATCACTCTATCAGCGATCGATTCTTTGAGCTTTTACGTTCTCGTCTACTGCCAAGACTCATTCGGGAAACACGCAAATACTGTGATCGCTCAACTAGACCTAAGCCAACCCAACGAGAATTAGAATTCTTAATGGGGCTTCATGGTGGCATCTTTTATATTGGTATGCGCCGCTGGATCTATGGCCAAGCTATTTATGATGATAGTAGCCCGGATGCAGAGCAAGACATTATTCGTGATCGCATTCGTTCCTATCTCCTGTCAGCAAAAGCCCTCTTTGCTTAATTTCAAAGGTAACTATGACTAATTTAAGCCTCAATCACTTCTCCATCCGCAGTCTCGAGATTGAAAAGACCACAGAGTTCTTTAACAAACTGCTCGGCCTTACTGTGGGGCCACGCCCAGAATTTCCTTTCCCTGGAGTATGGCTATATAACGGTGATGAGAGCAGCTGGGCCAATGCTGTACTTCACCTCATCGCTATTGATAAGAACGATCCAAACGGATTAAAGCAATACTTGGGAGAGCGTGACCCTAGCTCCCTATATGGCTCTGGTGCGGTAGATCACATCGCTTTCTTTGCTACGGGCTTAGAAGAAAAGATAGCGCTGTTAAAGCAATTCAAAGTTCCGTACCGCGAGCGCACTGTTCCGGTTCTCAAGCTGCATCAAATTTTTTTGGATGACCCCAATGGTGTAGTGATTGAATTAAATTACCCAGCCGAAGAGAAGTCTGCTTTAGATGCTAAGGCAGCTTAAGAGATAGTATGGCAAAAATACTGGTAGTTGGTGGATCTCTTGGCGGTTTGTTTGCGGCAAATATTTTGCTGCGACAAGGTCATGATGTCACCTTGTTAGAAAAGGCTACCGGATCCTTGGATGGTCGCGGAGCAGGAATTGTTACACATGATGCACTGGCCGAAGCCTTGCGCGCCGCCGGAGTAACTGTTGATGATTCCCTTGGAGTGCCAGTGACAAAGCGTGTAACCTTAGGCGCTGATGGGAAGACTCTGGGTGAAATGGCACTCCCTCAAATTCTTACCTCTTGGAGCCGCCTGTATCACATGCTCAAGGAAAGCTTTCCTGCTGAGCGTTACCTGCAAGGTAAAACGGTAAAAACAGTGACTCAGGATGCGAATGCAGTGCAAGTTGGCTGCGAAGATGGCAGTCATTATGAGGCAGAGTTATTAATTGCTTCCGATGGTATCCGCTCTGGAGTTCGGGCACAGCTTGCTCCCGAGATTCAGCCTGAATATGCAGGTTATATTGCTTGGCGCGGAGTATGTGACGAATCGGTACTGTCTCAGAACACACTAGATACACTCTTTAACTATTTTGGATTTTGTCTACCCAATGGCGAGCAGATGCTGGGGTACCCAGTAGCAGGATCTGGAAACGACACCCGTCCAGGCAAACGACGCTATAACTTTGTTTGGTACCGACCTGCCTCTGAGGCTGAGCAGCTTATCGAGCTGCTAACGGATGATGATGGCCACTACCATCCTACTGGTATCCCCCCTTCTAAAGTTTCTGCAAAGCATATTGCCAATATGCGTAAAGTGGCTCAAGCAATCCTAGCGCCACAATATGCTGAGATATTAGAAAAAACGGCCTCTCCATTTTTACAAGCTATTTATGACGTACGTTCTGAGCAAATTGTTTTTGGCAGGGTTGCTTTGATGGGCGATGCAGCATTTGTGGGCCGACCGCATGTAGGCATGGGTGTGACTAAGGCGGGAGATGAAGCCATCGTTATTGCCAAACATATCTCCAACCTAGGTGCCACTCCAGAAGCCCTTAAAGCCTACGGGGATGAACGTCTGAAGTTAGGGCAGCAGGTAGTCGCTAGAGCACAGTATTTGGGTCGCTATATGCAGGCCCAGGGCAGTAAAGGCACAAGGGATAACGATAAGCTCAAAAGAAATGCCGATACTGTTATGGCAGAAACCGCCATAGATATTAGTGATTTATTGGCCCAAGGGAAAGCAGTACCTGAATCCACGCATTAATTGGTGCAATCAGTTAAGATTTACATAATAAAAAAGTATTCTTAATCAAACAAAGTTTTAAATGGAGGAGACAACCATGAAACAAAAAGTTACGAATCAAACTAGAAGAAAGATGCTGATTGGTGGAGCTGCAGCTGCAAGCACCCCACTTTGGTTAAATATTGCTAACGCTCAAACCGACACAATTAAGATCGGTTTTCCAACCCCCTTAACCGGACCATTTTCAGCAGAAGCTCAGGATCAAGTGAAGGCAGCTGAGCTTGCCATTAAAGAATTTAATGATGCAGGTGGATTTAATGGTCGCAAAGCCGAACTCTTGGTGCGTGATGACAAATTAAATCCGGGTGAAGCAGCTACCCGTACATTAGAGTTAATTGAAAAAGATAAAGTGAATTATGTGGTTGGCTCATTGTCTGCTGCCACCCAACTTTC
>CAIMPQ010000094.1 GCA_903843315.1 uncultured beta proteobacterium | reverse complement strand
CTCGTAATGCATCCGGTAGTGCCAATCCTGAATCGAGGAGATGCCCTAATGTTCGACACCAATAGGTGAGCGTCGCTAGGCGAAATAATCTGCCAAGTATCGGTATGCGAAAACTCAGTTGATCGCATTTCTTTTGTAAACGGGGGATTTTGACCCAAGCAAACACAATCGATACCCCAGCCACAATGAAGACTAATAGGATTTCTAGAAAATGGCCCTCAATGAATTCAGATATCTGAATGAGTGCTTTTGTGGGGCCCGGTAATTCTGCCTGAAAATGACTAAAGACATCCTTAAAGACCGGCACAACCCAGACCATCATGACAATAATCAGCAGAAAAGAGCTGACCAATGTGATGACTGGATAACTTAGCGCTTGCTGGACTTTGCGGCGTAATTCAATTTGGGCTTCGAGTTGTTCGCAAATAGTACGAAGTGCAAGATCAATGTTTCCAGAGCGCTCACTGACGCGAATCAGGTTAATAAACTCTGCAGAGAATTGACCTCTCTGGGCCATCAGGCTTTGGGAGAAACTATTTCCACTTTTGAGGCGATTGCATACATCCCACAACCATTCTTGCCGATTTTTGGGAGTCGATGAATAGATCAGTTGGATGGCATTGAGTAGCGCAAGACCCGCATTTAAAAGAGTCAACAACTGCTGAGCAAAATTGAGTTGTTCTTGCTTGCTTAGTGCCATGTATTTACCTCTGCCTCTAGATCGATTCGTCTAATCAATCCATTGTTGATATGACTCAGTCCAGCGTCATACATAGTGGGGTGCTTTAAAGAGGGATCGAATACCTGTTTAGTGCTGAGCACCTCATGAACCCCAAGACGACCTTGTAGCCCTGTGCCATTGCAAGCGGGGCAGCGGGTACCTTCCAAATTTCCCTTGCCCATACAATGCGGGCAAATCTTGCGAACTAAGCGTTGTGAGCTTACGCTGCGCAAGCAAGATTGCAGCGACTCCTCATCAATCCCTAGGCCCTTCAGTCTATTAATAGCGCCTCTGGCAGTGCGTGTATGCAAGGTGCTTAAGACAAGGTGGCCTGTTTGCGCTGCTTGTATGGCAAGTTGTGCAGTGGCACCGTCCCGAATTTCGCCAATCATGATGACGTCGGGATCTTGCCGTAAAAGGGCGCGAATGATGGTGGGGAAATCTAATCCAGCTCGAGGGTGATAGGCTACTTGATTTACCCCCGATAGCCGAATTTCAATCGGATCTTCTATGGAGCAAAGATTCCGGTGGCTTTGATTTAGCGCCTGGAGGCAGCTATATAGAGTGCGGGTCTTACCACTTCCAGTGGGTCCCGTAACTAAAATCAATCCATCAGTTTGACTTAGTGCTTTTTGAAAAATTTCGAATTGTTCCGGTAACAAACCAATTTGCTCAAGACCAAGTTCTTCAATGCGACTCGGTAGGATTCGGACAACTGCTTTTTCACCATACAGTGTGGGCACGATTGAAACGCGACAGTCAATACTGGGTTTAGCAAAATCCTGACCAATGAGAAGGCGCCCATCTTGCGGTAAGCGTTTTTCAGCGATATCCAATCTCGCTAAGATTTTAATGCGCGTGATTAAGCGTTCATGCAACTCAATTTGGTATTGGGACTGCACTTGGAGTAAACCATCTACTCGAATCCGAACGACTGTTCCTTGAGGACCTGCCTCAATATGAATATCACTCGCTCTAGATTCAAGCGCATGAACTGCGATTTCATACCAGGTGCGAATAATAAGTGAGTCATCATGACTAATGGTCAATCTTGCTCTTGGCTCAATGCGGGCCGATGAAGTTTAACGGTCTTCACTCCTTGATCATCGAATTGCACAATCTCCATAACAATGTTCGCTATTCGAACGCTGACATCATGGTCCGGAATGGCTTCGAGCTTTTCAAGTATCAAGCCGTTTAAGGTTCTCGGGCCATCCAAAGGCAGGTTGAGATTGAGAAGCCGATTGAGATCTCTTAAAGTAGCGCTACCACTTGCTAGGTAGGTGCCATCGGCAAGCCAATGCGGGTCAGTAGAGAGGTTTGAAAATGATGTCGTGAACTCACCAATCAGCTCTTCCACAATATCTTCAAAAGTCACAAGGCCAAGAACTTCGCCATATTCGTTTACGACCAAACTTAAACGTTGCTGATTATCTTGAAAGAACTGCATCTGCTGGAGAACGGGGGTGCCGCTGGGGATGAAGTAAGGTTCATTGAGCAATGATTTGAAGTCCTCATGTTGAAGATCGGTATCCCCCAAGAGTGATAACGCTTTTTTGACTGATAGGATGCCAACAATGCGCTCAGAGTCACCATCGCATACCGGTAATTTATTGTGATAACAAGTCTCTAATTGCTGTACTACTTCATCAATTGGCCGGGAGAGATCGAGAACCTCAATCTTTGATCTTGGTGTCATTACATCGTCAACAGTAATATTTTCGAGATTGAATAGGTTCAACAAAATATTGCGGTGATGGTTGGATACGAAGCGATTGGACTCCAGAACTAAGCTACGCAACTCTTCCTTACTCATTGTTCTGCTATCCGCTGAGGACTGCAGTCCAGAGACTTTCATAAGTCCTGATACGAAGCTATTAATAAACCAGAGCAGCGGCTTCAAAACAAAGGTCAGTGGCAAGATAAACCAGCCAACCCGGGAGGCGATTTTTTCTGGAAATGCTGCGCCAATCACTTTTGGAGTAATTTCGCTAAAAATGATGATTAGCAAAGCGACAACCAATGTGGCTATCGTCAGAACAAGACCGCTATCGCCGAAAATATGTAAAGCAATGCCGGTAACCAGAATGGGCAAGATGGTGTTAATCAAATTATTGGAAATCAATAACACTGATAAAAGAGAATCGATTCGCTTGAGAAGTCTTTCCGCTAGGGCGGCGCCAGCATTTCCGCTGGTTGCCATGGCACGTAAACGATGGCGATTGGAAGACAGCATGCTGGTTTCGGCCATTGAGAAAAAGCCCGAAAGCGCGAGTAAAAATAGGACTAGAGCAACTTGACCATAAAAGGGCCAATCGTCAAAAAAGGTGTCCATGAGGTTTGCCTGCAAAAAAGTAAGGATGAGTCAATATAGCAAAGTGGCATTTCGCATGCCATAGCTAAGCTGTAAATGGGTGTCATCATTGCTGTTTATTTATGTGAGAATCACTCCTGATGACATCTTTAAAAAATAAATCCGCTTCTGAGGGCTATAGCTATAGCGTTATTGACGCCCCGTTTGGATGCCTTGGGATTTCGACCGAATTGGTGGACGGTAGTTTGATGCTGTCCAAAATTGATTATTTACCTGCAGGCACCGCTTTAATTACCCCGAAGAATCAACTAGCCAAAGAGGTAGCTAGGCAGTGCAGGGCTTACTTTAAGGACCCCCATTGGAGGTTTGACTTACCAATCAAACCCGCTGGGACCGAACATCAGAAGAAGGTCTGGTCTAGCATTCAGCAGATACCGGTTGGTAAAACCAAAACCTATGGTGAGATTGCCCAGAAGGTTAAGAGTGGGGCTCGTGCTGTGGGGACTGCTTGTGGCGCAAATCCCTACCCCTTAATTGCCCCTTGTCATCGAGTAATTTCTGCGCAGGGTATTGGTGGGTTTATGAAAGAAAACGCTCCTGGCCTATATCGCCAAATTAAGATCTGGCTGTTGAAGCATGAGGGGGTTCTTTAATGTTTTCTGAATGCCTGAGAAGAATTATGAAAAAAGGCGTTCATGAGCGTATCGCTACGTACTGCAAATTTAGTAAAGGCATAAAAAGCCATCACCGTATTTCTGCTTAACTTCACTTCATCTTTATTACTGAATTCTTTTCGCTTGGCAATTTTTGAAAGCGTCATGACTGCCAACCCAAAAGCCAAGAAACAAAAACGCCGCATTCCCAGATCCTGCTTTGGGATTAGGAGGATATAGCGCAAAGAGTCCTGTAGCTTTTGATAGGCTATCCTCAAAAGTTCTTCCTGTCTCATATCTGCAGGCATCCAAGAGACCCCACGCGCTCTATCTTCTGGGGAATCCTTGAGGATATTGGTCATCTGTAAGGCCTGACCAAAGGCGATGGCCAACGCTTCTTGCCCTTGGATGTTTTTTGCAAACCTTGGCGAGTGGTTTCTAAAGATAGTGGTGAGGAGTTCGCCTACCACCCCGGCAACGACATAGCAATACCGTTCAAACTCATTTAAATCTTTAAGGCCAGCCTCAGTTTGTTTGCCATGAAAGCGCGACATTCCTTCAGACATGATAGACACGCAACGACTAACTGCTTCTTGGTCTTCTTTAGAGCAGGTATGCAGAATTCGCAGAACCGTTGGGGTGTGCGCAATTAAGTCCAATTCATCTTGGTTGCCATAGTCAGAGAGCGCTTTTAGGCAGGGCTCCACAAAAGATGCAACTAAAGATTTTTCAAGGACCGCATCTAAGAACAGTAAGGATAGATGCTGTTTGGTTTGGGGAAGTAAATCTGCTGCATCTTCGATGGTGTCAACAATGCGGCAAAGTAGATAGGTATTGCCCACCACTTTTTCAATTGCAGAAGGCAGCAGAGGAATAGTCAGAGCAAAGGTTCTGGAGACCGAACTCAGAATGGCTTTTTGATAGGCCAAGTCAGCATTTGGGTCCTCGCGAGAGTGCTTTTGGGAATAGTTCACACTTGAATTATGTCAGAGTGGGGTGCTTCACCTAGCGCCCTAAATTAGCATATCTTCTATGACTATCAAAAGTGACAAAGCCATATAATTTCAGCAAATAATTGGAGGAGGAATAGGGCGTGCTGATTTGGTTCGTCATTATTTACTGGGTTATATCTGTCGGCATTGGTTTATGGGCAGCTCTGCGCGTTAAAGATACTGCTGACTTTGCTGCTGCAGGGCATAGCCTGCCACTTCCGATCGTAACTGCCACGGTGTTTGCCACCTGGTTTGGGTCAGAAACTGTTTTAGGTATCCCGGCTACTTTCCTGAAGGAGGGTTTGGGCGGCGTCGTTTCAGACCCCTTTGGATCTTCGCTCTGCTTAATTTTGGTCGGACTCTTTTTTGCACGCCATTTATATAACCGTCGGATGTTGACGATTGGTGATTTCTTCAGAGAAAAATATGGTCGTACTGTTGAAGTACTGGTAACACTTTGTATCGTTGTGTCTTATCTTGGTTGGGTGGCAGCACAAATTAAAGCCTTGGGGCTCGTATTTAACGTTGTTTCAGAAGGCAGCATTTCGCAAACGGGAGGAATGCTGATTGGTGCGGGAAGTGTTTTGATTTATACCTTGTTTGGTGGCATGTGGTCGGTTGCTATTACTGACTTTATTCAGATGATCATTATTGTGATTGGCATGCTCTACATTGGTGGGGAGATGACTGCGCAAACCGGCGGCATTGGCGTAGTCATTGAGCACGCTGCTGCAGCTGGGCAATTCAGTAATTTCTGGCCTGAGATGAATCTCGCTTCCGTACTAGGTTTTGTGGCTGCCTTATGTACGATGATGTTGGGTTCAATACCACAGCAAGATGTATTCCAGCGCATTACTTCCTCTAAGAACGCCAATATTGCTGTTCAAGCTGCTCTTCTGGGGGGTGTACTGTATTTTATTTTTGCCTTTGTTCCGATGTATTTGGCTTATTCAGCTACATTGATTAGCCCTGACTTGGTAGCAAAATATCTCAACACCGACCCACAGATGATTCTGCCGAAGTTGATACTGAATCATGCTCCGGTATTTGCACAGGTAATGTTCTTTGGTGCTTTGCTCTCTGCAATTAAGAGTTGTGCCAGCGCGACCTTGCTAGCCCCATCAGTTACGTTTGCGGAAAATATCATTAGAGGGTTTTTTAAACACCTCTCAGATCAGGATTTACTCAAAATCATGCGTATTACGGTGTTATGTTTTGCCGTGGTCGTTACTTTCTTTGCTGTGAACTCTGAGCTATCTATCTTTAAGATGGTCGAAAGTGCATACAAGGTGACTCTGGTGGCTGCGTTTGTACCTTTAGCGTTTGGGGTCTACTGGCCAAGATCGAATTCTCTGGGTGGTTTGCTGGCGGTGGTGTGCGGACTCACCGTTTGGATTAGTTGTGAAATTTTGGCTCCTAATGCCATATTGCCACCTCAATTGGCTGGTCTATTTGCAAGTATTGCGGGGATGATCTTGGGTAGCTTAGTACCAAAAGATCTTTTGAAAGCTGTTTGAATGATATTTTGCTTAAAAATGAGGCAGATAACAAATTATTGCACTGCAAAATATTCTCATCTAATATGACAGTAATACAAAATTTTTTATTCTTATGGGGTTCCTATGAAAATCTGTGTGATTGGTGGGGGTGGCGCTATTGGCGGCTACCTAGCTGTCATGTTGGCACGAGCGGGCAATGAGGTCACGGTTGTCGCACGTGGTGCAACTTTGGCTGCAATCAAAGAGCGTGGTCTTGCATTAATTATGGATGACCAACCAGAGCCTTTAGTGGCTGAAGTCAAAGCGGTTGAAAAAATTAGAGATGCTGAAACACCAGATGTGGTCATTCTGGCGGTGAAGGCCCATCAAGTTGAACCGATCATTGATGACTTGGCAGCCATCATGGGCCCCGAAACGATTTTGATTCCAATGCAAAATGGAATTCCTTGGTGGTATTTCCAAAAGCTTGGTGGCGAATACCAAGACCACTCTGTTGAAACGGTGGATGCTGGTGGTGTTGCTAAGAAGGTGATTAATCCAAACAACATTATTGGTTGCGTGGTTTACCCAGCAACCTTTACTCAAGCTCCTGGTGTGATTCGTCACGTGGAAGGCAATCGCTTCCCTTTGGGCGAGTTGGACGGCAAGTCTACTGAGCGCATTCAAAAGATATCGGAGATGATGGGCGCGGCTGGATTTAAGTCCCCAATCTTGGATGACATCCGCTCTGAGATTTGGCTCAAACTCTGGGGCAATATGACCTTCAACCCAATCAGCTCTTTAACCCATGGCACGCTAGAGGGTATCTGTCAGTATCCGTTGACGAAAGAACTGGCACGCAACATGATGGCTGAAGCGCAAACAATAGCTGAAAAACTGGGCGTTACATTCCGTGTAGATATTGAGCGCCGTATTGCAGGCGCAGAAAAAGTAGGCAAGCACAAGACTTCTATGTTGCAAGATTTGGAAGCGGGTCGTAGCTTAGAGATCGATGCGCTCTTGGGCTCAGTCATTGAGTTGGGCAAGATTACCGAGACACCGACACCCTGCCTGAATACTGTTTTCGCTCTAACGAAATATTTAGATGAAAACGTACAAGCATCTAAAGGTAGCTTGGCATTACCGTCGGTCTCAGGTTACTAAGTACAGATGCAATACAAACTGTAGTAATGAAAAACCCCTTGCTATGTTGAGTAGCAAGGGGTTTTGTTTTTTGTGGCAATGGCTTTACTCGAAACGATTGTCTAGGCGACCTACGCCTTCAATAATGATGCTCACATTGCTGCCTGGTTTCATTGAGCCCACCCCAACCGAAGTACCGCAAGCAATAATGTCACCAGCCTCTAGTGGCACATCTTGCGAGATCAGGCTCACCAATTTAGCGGGTGGGAAAACCATATCTGCGATAGGATAGTTTTGACGCTCCTGATCATTCAGAATGGTCTTAATGCTTAGTGTGTTTGGATCAACATCAGTGGTGATGTAGGGGCCAAAGACACCGAAGGTGTTAAAACTTTTAGAGCGAGTCCACTGTGCGTAACCTGGATCACGATTGAGAATTTCAATCGCAGTCACGTCGTTGATACAGGTGTAACCAAAAATGGCTTTTGCTGCTTCAACTTCGTCTGCTTCATAACACGCTGTACCAATCACGATTCCCAGCTCGCCTTCATAGACTACTTTTCCAGAATAAGATTTGGGGGTGCGGATGATTTGATTGGCGGCCAGAAATGAATTGTTGCCTTTCAAGAAATACAAGGGCTCAGCGGGAATCGCATGCTCAAGCTTAGTTACCAATGCGTGAAAGTTATCCACCATGGCCACCATTTTGGTAGGTGTGCAGGGAATATCAATCGTGACCTCGGCTAAGTTGAGGGTTTCGCCAGTCGGTTTTGGATCATTAAATAAATCGCCCGCATAGACTGCAATTTGATCGCCTTGGACTTGTCCTAAGCCACTTTTTCCTTGATGCTGAAATCTAAGCCATTGAGCCATAATGAGTTCCTATGAAGTTAAATATTTGATATGTAATATCTTACAGGGATGAATTGATGCCTAAGACTTCTGAACTTGTTTTTGCACCAGAATTGGATCAGCCAATTCGTTACATCGATCGCACTCGAAGTTATTACCTGGGATTGGGATACGAGACACCCTATGTATGGGCGCATTATCTTGAGGTGCCATTTAGCCCTCTGAAAAAGTTACTGAATCAGTCGACCTTAGGCTTAATTACAACGGCTGTCCCTTTTAAGGTTGAAAATGGGCTGCAAGGTCCGGGCGCCCCATACAACGCTGCTGCCAAGTTTTATAAACCCTATCAGCAACTAATTGATGGGGATATTGATTTACGAATTGCTCACGTAGGCATTGACCGTAAAAATGCCGATATGAAAGATAGCAATTGCTGGTTTCCATTGGCCGCAGCAAAACAAGCCGTGGAGAAAGAAAGGGTAAAAGCGCTCTCACCCCATTTTTATGGCTTGCCAACGAATCGTAGTCAGCGACATACCTTGGAGATAGATGCACCCTTGATATTGCAAATGTTGCATGCAGATCAAGTAGATGTTGCCGTATTGATTCCGAATTGCCCCATCTGTCACCAAAGTCAAAGTTTATTGGCGAGATATTTAGAGGCGGCTGGCATACCTACAGTGGTAATGGGTACGGCAAAAGATATTGTGGAGTACTGCGGAGTGCCCAGATTTTTATTTAGCGATTTCCCTCTAGGAAATGCAGCAGCAAAAC
Organism: uncultured beta proteobacterium; assembly: GCA_903843315.1. GTDB lineage: Bacteria > Pseudomonadota > Gammaproteobacteria > Burkholderiales > Burkholderiaceae > Polynucleobacter. The sequence continues at coordinate 1,437 of CAIMPQ010000094.1, read as the reverse complement.
CAAATGATCTGCGTTCCCAAACACTCAATTTTGAGTTGGCATTACGCCTGCTGGAATCTGCCTCTATCGGTCGTACCACTGTGCAGTCACCTTTGATTTGGTCGACAGATCCCGCATGGAAGTTGGATTATTCAAACCTAGAAAAATTAACTGAGCAAGAGATTGCACGATTGCGAGTGGAGGCTGAAAAGGTACGCATTACTGCGCGTGAACTTAGAATGAAGAGTGTTGGTACTTAGGTTTGTCTGGAGAGCGAATATTCGCACAGGGCACGCAAAGCAGAGGTCGCTTCGTTTTCTGGGAATCCTATTAAGCAGGCTAAGGCCAAATCGGATTCCCGCTTCGCTGCAGCCTGGGTGTAGTCTAAAGCCCCTGAACTTTGTACTGCACTTAAGATTTGCGCAAATACATCCTCTGGCAAGTCTTGGTTTTGTTCAATTGCCGCACGAACTAGTAAGCGCTCTTCAGCGCTACCATTCTCTAGCAAGTAGATGAGTGGCAAAGTGGGCTTGCCTTCGCGTAAATCGTCGCCAGCATTTTTCCCCATTTGAGCTGCGTTTGCTGTGTAATCCAGCAGATCATCCATTAACTGGAATGCAGTGCCAATATGACGTCCAAATGCAGCGGCTGCTTCACGTTCTGCATCTGTTGCTTGAGCAAGGATCGCGCCAAGTTCGGTTGAAGCCTCAAATAATTTGGCAGTTTTGTAGCGAATGACTTGCAAGTAGCTAGCTTCATCCACCTCTGGATCATGCATATTCAAAAGCTGAAGTACTTCGCCTTCAGCAATCGTATTAGTCGCATCAGACAAAATTTGCATGATTCGTAAGTCGTTTGGACCCACCATCATTTGGAAGGCTCTGGAATACAGAAAGTCCCCAACCAAAACACTGGCAGCATTGCCAAAGGCCGCATTTGCAGTTTCACGACCTCTTCTCAGGGTGGATTCGTCAACAACATCATCATGCAAGAGGGTGGCGGTGTGAATAAATTCAACAACAGCAGCCATTTCAAGGGTATGGGACGCTTCCCTACCATTCGCTAGAGCCTTCGCTACCAGCATTAATAGGGCTGGCCTGACCCGTTTTCCGCCAGCTTGGATGATATAGGTGGAAATTTGGTCAATTAAGGCGACTTTTGAGGCTAATCGCAGACGGATAACCTCGTCTAAGGCCTTGAAATCCAAGGTGATTGGGGCCAGGATCTGGCTTAAGTCATTGATTTTGACAGTGCTCGTCATGCAAGATATAATAATGGGCTTAGCTTCTCCAGGGTGGATTAGCTTAAATGTAGATATTAATTGAGGTTTCAAACCATGTACGCGGTCATAAAAACCGGTGGCAAACAATATAAAGTTGCTGCAGGCGAAAAATTGAAAATAGAACAGATACCAGCGGAAATCGGCAGCGAAATCACTCTTGACCAAGTCCTCGCCGT
>CAIMPQ010000093.1 GCA_903843315.1 uncultured beta proteobacterium | reverse complement strand
TCTTCACTTAGGTCGCGGCTATCGATATTGGCTAACTGCTGAGAAACCAGTTTTAAATCCCCAGGAATAGCTTCTTCGACCTTCTTTAAGAGTGTCTCTACCTCCAACTCGCCCGCCTTGTAATTGCTTGGGCTGAGGTCTGGATTTGCAGCCAATCCTGCAATAGTGCCACCCAGTCCGATAACTAAGATATAGGGAGATTGTTCGAGCGGATTTCGGTTTGTACTCATCATTCCATTATCGTCCTGCCTAAACCTCTTGAAATATCAAATAGTGCTGTATACAATCCCAGTATGGACATAAATACAGTCGATTTTCCCGAGGAGCTGACTGCCCTCCCCAAGCTCACTTCCCGCCAGAATGAGATCTTGGATCTGATCACCAAGGCCATCGATGAGAGTGGCTCACCGCCCACTCGCGCAGAGATTGCCACTCAACTGGGTTTTGCATCTGCCAATGCGGCTGAAGAACATTTACGCGCACTTGCAAAAAAAGGATACATCGAATTAACGCCGGGAACATCTCGCGGCATTCGTATTCCACAAAGATTTAATCAAACTCATAACACCAATAAATATCGCCAGATGTCTTTACCATCTGGTGCGCTACAACAATTGACGCTACCTTTAATTGGGCGTGTAGCTGCTGGTTCACCAATCATGGCTGTAGAACATATTGAAAAGCACGTGCCAATCGATCCAAGCCTGTTTAGTAAAGGTGCTGATTACTTATTAAAAGTAAAAGGTATGAGTATGCGCGATGCTGGAATTCTGGATGGTGACTACTTAGCAGTGAGAAAAACAACTGAAGTACGCAACGGAGATATCGTGGTTGCACGCCTGGATGATGAAGTTACAGTGAAGCGCTGGCTGCAAAAGAAAACAACGAACGGCATGGTGATTGAATTACAAGCCGAGAATCCTGACTTCAAAAATATTATTGTGGATGATCGTCAACCGAATTTTGCTATTGAAGGCCAGGCCGTTGGCCTCATTAGGGCTGAAGGCTTATAAAACCGATGCTCTAAAGCAAAAGGCCTCCATTGGAGGCCTTTTGCTTTATATAACTTACTTTATTTCTTGCTTGGCGCCACGACGTTTGCATTCTTTGGTGATGATGTAATCGTAATGACAGTTTTAGGACCGGATAAAGAACCTTCATTTAATTCAACAGTAGCTGTTCGGTCTCCTTTGGTGAAAACCAAAATACTGGTCTTCGATTTAACTGCACTAATTGTTGTCCAGCCCACTCTTGGATATTCAGATTGGAAGAACGCATAAATATCCGTCGGTGTTTGTACACCCGACAACACTACGCGACCAACCCAGTTATCACCCCGTCCAATAATTAAAGAATCTGATCCAATAATTTTGGCAGCAGCAGGCAATGGCATATCACCTAAGAGCTGAGCTTGAATCTCCTGCACTTCATTTGGAGTTCCCGTTGGTGAATCTCCAGAGCTGGCACAACCAGCCAACAGTAAGGCAAGAGATGCTGCACAAGCAGCGACTTTGGATGCGGAGAAAAAATTCATCAGGTCTTTACCAAGCGGTTGAATGAAACCATTTTAGGGTATGCGCCTAAATCGTCAAGATAAATCACTGGAGGCGCGTGAGGGAATCGAACCCCCGTACGAAGCTTTGCAGGCTCCTGCCTAACCACTCGGCCAACGCGCCAGATACCCCAATCAAAAATGGGAAGCTTTTAAGGGCTTCCCATCGAACTTGGAGCGGGAAAGGAGGTTCGAACTCCCGACCTATACCTTGGCAAGGTATCGCTCTACCAGCTGAGCTATTCCCGCATAACAGGGCGACAGTTTAACAAACAATCCTTAAGAAAGCATTTTTCTGCAAGAAAACCAAATTCTAGGTTACCGGAATCACCCAAAGATGTATATGTGGCTGGGGTTTATAGGTCTTAATCGATTTTGCCAGCCAATTGTGGCAAAGCCTTTTTCATGTAATAAAACATCGACCAAAGCGTTAAGATGCAAGCAATCCAAATTAGCCAAGTGCCCACTCGGGCGCAATCTAACCAGCCAAATAAAGTGTCATTGAGCAATAAAAAAGGAATGGCGACAAGTTGCGCAGTGGTTTTTAACTTGCCAACCATATGAACGGCAACACTTTTACCGGAACCCAATAAAGCCATCCATTCACGTAAGGCAGAGATGGTGATCTCGCGACCAATAATAATGAGGGCTACCCATACCTGGACACGATCCATATTCAGTAATACCAATAGTGCAGCTGCCACAATCAACTTATCCGCAACCGGATCTAAGAATTGACCAAAGGCTGATTCTTGCTGCATGCGGCGCGCTAAAAATCCATCCAACCAATCCGTAAGTGCTGCAAAAACGAAGATGATGGTTGCAAAAAGATTTTTCTCAAACGGCGTGAGCCACGAATTTGGCAGATAAAAAATCGCCACCAGCAAGGGTATAGCCGCAACACGTAACCAGGTTAGGGCGATAGGGAGATTGAATGGCATTGGATAAGCATAAACCAAGTGAGGGCTGGCTTGCTTAGTGAAGCTGACGATAAATCTGCTCCGCCAGGGTTAAAGACACCCCTTCTACGCTAGCAATCTCTTCAATACTGGCATTGGCGACCCCTTTTAGACCGCCAAAACGCGCCAATAATTTTTGACGTCGCTTGGCGCCGATCCCCTCTATTTCTTCTAAGCGCGAGACTGTTCTTGCCTTTGCTCTCTTAGCGCGCATACCAGTAATTGCGAAACGATGTGCTTCATCCCGAATCTGAGCAACCAATAAAAGTGCGGCACTATCAATTCCCAATTCCAAAGCGGGGCGGCCATCAGCAAAGATCAACGTCTCCAAACCTACCTTACGCCCCTCACCTTTTGCAACCCCCACAATCAAACTCACATCCATACCGAATTCCGTCAGGACTTGCCTTGCTATTTCAACCTGCCCTTTACCACCATCAATCAGAATCACCTGAGGAATTTTGTCAACGGGTAGTTCCTGGAAGTTGGTGTAGCGTCTTTGTAAGACCTGACGCATGGCAGCGTAGTCATCCCCTGGAGTGATGTCGTTAATGTTGAAACGTCGGTACTCGCTAGACTGCATGGCATTCTTGGCATACACCACACAAGATGCTTGCGTAGCCTCACCAGAGGTATGACTAATATCAAAACATTCAATCCGTAGTTGCTCGAGACTTTCTAAATCTAGAGCAAGAATATCTGCCAGCGCCCTTGCTCTCGCTAGCTGCCCCCCAGTCTCTACCAGGCGTTTTGTCAGTGCAATCTTTGCATTACCTTCAGCCATTGCAAGCCAATGGCGTCTCTGCCCTTGAGGCTGAAAAAGGAAAGTAATTTTTCTACCGGCCTGCGTGTTCATCAAGTCATGTAAATCTTCCGGCGGGGTTTCGCTCAGAGCAGAAAGATCATCACCCACTGACTGAAGCGCGTAATTCAAGACGATCACTGGGGGGATTAAATTAGAACTTACTTCAGTATTGCCAGTAAGGTCTTCTAAATAATGCTGAGCAATAAAGGCTTCTAAAATTTCTGCAGGCGATGGTAGCTCGCCAGATGCTGTGCGTAATCCCTTTGGGAAATACGCTCGGTCGCCTAAATGACGGCCGCCTCGCACCATCGCTAAGTTCACACAAACCATTCCTTCCATTAAGGCAACAGCAATCACATCTACATCGCCTTCACCCTCTGCCACTGTATCCATCGACTGCTGCTGTAAAACGCTAGAGAGATCGGCGATCCGATCGCGTAATACCGCCGCCATCTCAAATTCCATCGCCTCGCTGTGGACATGCATTTCTTTTTCTAATTCAGATAACACTCGGCTGTGATCGCCCTCTAAAAAACGCGTTGCTTGAGCAACATCTTGTCCGTACTGCTCAACGCTTAGGCGGCCTACGCATGGCGCACTACAGCGATGGATTTGATGGAGAAGACAGGGGCGGCTCCGATTTTTAAATACGGAATCCTCGCAGGTCCGCAAACGGAAAACTTTTTGCAAAATCTGAACACTATTACGGACTGCCCAAGAATTCGGAAATGGCCCAAAGTAATGATTGCGTTTGTCCACCTTGCCACGATAGGAAGCCAAGCGGGGAAATTGGTGGCCCGTCAACATCACATAAGGATAGGATTTATCATCTCGAAAAAGAATATTGAACGGCGGAGCCAATTCTTTAATGAGATTGTTCTCTAGAATGAGTGCTTCGGTTTCAGTCCGTGTTACTGTTGTTTCGTAGCGGGCAATTTTGCCCACCATCAGTGCTATGCGCGGTGAGAGTTGTTTGCTCTGAAAATAACTTGAAACCCGTTTTTTGAGATTACGAGCTTTGCCGACATACAGAATCTGCCCCGCCTCATCAAAGAAGCGATATACCCCCGGCAAACCGGGTAACCGTTTAACGTCCTGCTGAAGGTTTTTAAAAAGCGAATTGCTCATGCGTTGGGATATTTTCTGCCGAATCGTCGATAACTATGGTGATGCTGGAGTTTGCTGGCGCCTAGCCCGAAGCTTATCAAGTCTTCATGGCCAAACTGTCCGCATTTTTTGCGATGACCTGCCAACCCTTAATTTACTCGCTTCTGGTACTGATGAGGCGGTTAAGCACCAAATTGATATACAAGCTTGGGAAGCAAGTTACAGCAATGCACGTCATCCCGTCACCGCTCCTGATGTTGTGATTGAAGCCTTCGGCTGTGATCTACCTGAGCGCTATCTTGCTGGACTGTTTATCGCTCCTATTAAGCCCATCATTATTAACCTAGAGTATCTCAGCGCTGAGCCATGGGTGGCGGAGTTTCATGCAAAAGCTTCACCCCAGTCTCATGGCATTGCAAAGTATTTTTTCTTCCCAGGCTTTCGCGATGATGTTGGAGGATTATTACTTGACCCCATTCCGCCCGAGGGTCATCTCGTTGCAAAGTTCATCCCCGAGGATCTAAAGTCTGCTTGGTCGAAACTACGCCCCAATGCCAAACGAATCAGTATTTTTTGCTATCCCGGAATCCCATTGCGTCCATGGCTTGAAGATTTAGGCAAGCTTGGTGAAAACGTCGATGTCTTACTAGCACATGGTCATTCTGAATTACTGAATGTCTATGACGAGCAAGCCGTTCAATTACCCGCCACCCTGCAATTATTGCCGATGCCATTTGTATCGCAAGATGACTATGACTGGGTTCTATCGCAATGCGACTTCAATATTGTTCGCGGCGAAGATTCTTTCATCCGCGCTCAGTTAGCTGGTAAACCATTTATTTGGCATATCTACCCACAAGAAGATCGTGCGCATGAAGTGAAATTGGCGGCCTTTTTAGACTTGTATCTGGAAAGTGCTAGCCAAGACCTGAGATTATCAGCCATTGCAGCCATGACCTGGGCAATGCCCAGTGAGTGGATTCACTCACTAGATGCCTGGAATGCACATGCCAAAGCCTGGCGCGCCCATTTACTGGAAAAACAAGCAGATGGTGGCTTGGCTGCACGCCTACTGCGCTTTATAGCCTAAGCCCAACAGTATTGGCTTACGGGCGGTTACAATCTTGTTTTTGATTAAAACCGCAGAAAATTAGCTCTGTACCCAGGAATAGCAAGATGAAAACAGCACAAGAACTCCGCGTTGGTAACGTAGTAATGATCGGCACTGATGCCATGGTCGTTTTAAAAGCGGAATATAGCCGCTCAGGTCGCAACTCTTCAGTTGTGAAAATGAAATTCAAAAACTTGTTAACTGGTGCACCTAACGAAGGTGTTTGCAAAGCGGATGACAAGTTTGACGTTGTGATTCTCGACAAAAAAGATTGCACCTACTCTTATTTCGCAGATCCAATGTATGTCTTTATGGATGGAGATTACAACCAATATGAAGTTGAAGCTGAGTTCATGGGCGATGCATTAAATTACCTCGAAGAAAGCATGCCATGTGAAGTGGTGTTCTACGAAGGTAAAGCACTTTCAGTGGCAATGCCTAACTCTCTCGTTCGTGAAATTATTTACACAGAACCTGCTGTAAAAGGCGACACCAGCTCAGGCAAAGTACTGAAAAACGCAAAATTGGCAACTGGTTATGAATTACAAGTTCCATTGTTCTGCAACACAGGGGACAAAATTGAAATTGATACCCGTACAGGCGAATACCGCAGTCGCGCCAACTAATAGCAATAGCGCACAAGCTTAAGCCCGGCATGCCGGGCTTTTTTATTTCTAAATTTCAGTCATAATATTCAGACCATGAATAATGACATCTCCCCAGAAATCAGACTCCTAGAAGTCGACGATATCCCGCAACTCATTCACTGTGTTAGACGCTGCTATGGCGATAGCTATCCCTTTCATGAGATGTATGACCCGGAAGCACTAAAAAAGCTCGTGGATGAAAAACTCATGCATTCGGTTGTTGCGGAGCATCCCGACGGACACATCATTGGTCATTGCGCACTCACTTTTGATAGCCTTCACAATACCGCCCCAGAAGCCGGCAAGATGATTGTTGACCCTGATTTTCGCGGTCACCATATTGCCGAAAACATGGCTAAGAAACGCATTGAAATTGCCAAAGAATTAGATTTGGTAGGCTTTTGGACTGACTGTGTAACTAACCATCCTTACAGCCAACATGAAATGATTGCATTTGGTGCGCAAGAAACTGGCATGCTCTTAGGTGCCTCACCCTTTCGACAAATGGCAGGCTTGGATAACTTTACTGATACTCGCATGTCATTCTTATCCTGCTATGTTTCTCTCAAAGAAAAAGTACACACCATTTATGTGCCGAATAATCACTTTGACTTTGCAAAAGACTTGGCTCAAAAAATTAATGTTACTAGAAGCGTTTTAGAATCTAACGCCAATGGACATGGAAAATCTGAATACACCGTCTCCGTAAGTCCTGCAACCCAAATGGCAAATATTAAAATTCAGCATATTGGGGCAGATTTCCATTCAGTCATCAGTGCCGAACTAGAAAAGATCGAGCACCTCCAGCTTGCTTATACCTTACTCAATCTTCCTATTTCTCAGGAGGCTGCAGCTCTAGCCTTTTCCCAATTGGAAGATATGGGATTCTTTTGGGGCGCATGGCTTCCAAATTATTCCTCTCATGGAGATGTATTGCGTCTCCAAAAGCTTCATGAATCCGTTAATGTTGATGAGATTTTTTGTGCCAGAGAGGAAGGCGAGCATATTAAAAAATACATCATCTCCGAATGGAAGCGGGTATCTCCCGATCAGCAATTAAGTAATGAGCAATGACCTTTTATTGAATTAATCCAAACTGCTTTAGTAAACCCTTTGCATGTTGATACTCAGCCTCATTTTGCAATTCATCCCACGATAAGGCCACTGACTTTGGCATCAAGCGATTCAGGCGGTTAGCAGACTCGGATTGCTTGGCTTTGCTGACCTTCAGTTTAGAGAGTAATTGATCAGCAAGATCTGGTCGGTTGCAGATGAGGACTGCATCACACCCGGCATTCAAGGCTAATTCAGCACCCTTTACCACAGAGCCGGCAACACTTGCGCCCTCCATGGATAAATCATCACTAAAGATTACGCCTTCAAAGCCTAACTCTTGGCGCAAGATGGAGTGCAGCCAAATAGAAGAAAAGCCCGCGGGATTTTTATCTACTTTTGGATAAATCACATGGGCCGGCATAACAGCAGCCAAACTCAGATCCAACCATTCATAGGGCTTGGCATCCTCGTTCAAAATTTCCTTAAGGCTACGCTCATCTACTGGAATTGCCACGTGAGAATCTGCTTCGGCCCAACCATGCCCCGGAAAATGTTTTCCACAGTTAGCCATATCTGCCAAACCTAGGCCTTCATTTAGGCTCTTGGCCAATGCAAATACGATTTGGGGATCACGACTAAATGAACGATCACCAATGACGCCACTGCGAGCAAAATCTAAATCCAACACTGGGGTAAAACTGAAGTCCACGCCACAAGCGCGAAGCTCCGAAGCAAGGACATAACCACAGGCAGTTGCAGCAGCCATGGCTAAAGCAGCAGATTCAGCGGGATGAGTAGATTTACTCTTTAATCCCCATAACTCACCCAACTTACGCATTGCCGGTAGATGGGTAAAGCCATCGGTTTTGCAACGCTGTACTCGTCCACCCTCATGATCGATAGAGATAAGTACATCCGAACGCAGTTTTTTAATGTCTGCTGTTAATTTGGTGAGCTGCTGGCGACTGGCGAAATTTCTACCGAACAAAATGACGCCACCAGTCAGTGGGTCTCGTATTCGGCGCCGATCCTCAGCATTGAGCTCAAGACCAACTACATCCAAAGTGATCGGGCCTGGATTCATAGTGGATTTAGTCATCTCTTCCTCTTTATTTTTGAACAACAATCACATGGGCGATCGCCATATCTTGCTCATCACTCACAGTGACTTGGGCTTCCCAATTGCGATCCAGCATAAATTGCGCTAAAGCTCCCAGATAGCTGGTTACAGGCTTACCACTGGGCTCATTGAGGGTTTGCAATGAACGCCATGTCATTGGCATACGCATACCCAAACCAATGGCTTTAGAAAATGCCTCTTTTGCAGCAAACCGAGTGGCCAAAAAAGCAATGCCTCTCTTGTGATTTCTGGCTAGGCGATGTTTAAATACCATCATCTCATCAGGACCCAGAATCTTTTCAGCAAGACGGCCATTGGTTCGTTCGTAAGCTGCTTGTAAGCGCCCAATCTGCAGAATGTCTGTGCCAATCCCAATGATCATTTTGATTACTTTGCTCTGCCTTGCGCCATGAGGGATTTCATATCAGTGATAGCTTTTTGCCAGCCTTTGAATATAGCCTCGGCTACGATGGCGTGTCCGATGTTCAATTCAGATAACTCAGAGATTGCTGCAATGGGTATGACATTGCCTTCATGTAAACCATGACCTGCATTGACTCTCAAGCCAATACTTACTCCAAATTGGGCTGCCGCTTGAATACGCTCTAATTCTGTTGTTTGTTCTTGGCCAGATAAATCAGCATAACGGCCAGTATGCAATTCGATCACAGTCGCACCCACATCTTTAGCAGCCTGTATTTGCTTTAGGTCTGGATCAATAAATAGTGATACCCGAATACCTACATCTTGCAATTGCTTGGTAGCCGCCTTTACCGCTTCCAAATGTCCTAATACATCTAAGCCACCTTCAGTAGTTACTTCCTCGCGCTTCTCAGGTACCAAGCACACATCATGCGGCTTTACCTTGCAAGCGATATTAATCATTTCAGGTGTGACGGCGCACTCCAAATTCATTCGCGTTTTGATGAGGGGGCGTATTGCGATTAAGTCAGCGTCTTTAATATGGCGACGATCTTCACGCAAATGCAAAGTAATTAAATCAGCACCTGCTTCCTCAGCTAATTGGGCCGCCTTTAATGGATCTGGATAGACTGTGCCGCGCGCATTACGCAGTGTGGCTACGTGATCGATGTTGATACCGAGTTCTAGGGCTTTGGGCGCTGTCATAAGTGTAGATTACTAGATTTTTTTGAGATCAATCAAAATTTGACGCGTAGTTAAGACCTGATCCTGCAAATGCAAACCCAATAAGAAGCGCATCAGTTGTTTACTTTCCGAAAGCGTCTCTGGATCAGAAAAATCTCCGCCAGCGATTGCCAAAAGTGATTTACCAGTAAGGACAGGCCAATGCCCTGGATCATCCTCTTGTACCGGCCGAACACCGCGTTCTGGCTGATAAACATACTGAATCTGAGCAACAGGCATTTCATTGGTTTCAACACAGCGATCCAAAGCAGCAGCATAACCAGTCTCTTGCAATAAAGACAACTCAAAAGGTCGCAAGATCTCTTCAAGACCCTTGGATTCAAACTCTAAATTCGATAGGGCATTAATTGTTTCAGCATAGCGATCGTAGAGTTTTTCATAATCATCTTCACGAGCCAAAAACTTTACAAGTAACTCGTTGAGATAAAAGCCGCAGAGTAAGGCATCGCCAACTAGAGAAGGCATGCCACCAACCCATTCGGATTTGGTGAGCGTACGCAATTCAGACTTACCACTCCAAGACACTAACAAAGGTTGGAAACGTTGTAATACAGGACGTAATACAGAATGAGGTCGCTTTGCGCCTTTAGCAATCAAGGCCATCCGCCCATGTTGCCGAGTAAAGACATCCAGAATTAAGCTGGTCTCTTTATAGGGTATGCTATGCAATACAAAAGCAGGTTCGTCAGCAACACGAATTGAGGCCATGGGCTTTTATTCCAGCCCTTGCGCTCGCAATTCAGCGCGATCATCTGCCCAACCCCGTTTAACCTTGACCCAAGTCTCCAAAAAGACTTTGCCATCAAATAGTTTTTCCATATCGATGCGGGCATCAGTTGAAATCTTTTTGAGGCGCTCACCTTTAGCACCAATGATCATCGCTTTATGGCTATCGCGATCGACTAAAATGGTTGCAGCAATACGCCGCATCTTGCCATCCATCTTGAACTGATCAATTACCACGGTACTGGTGTAAGGTAACTCTTCCCCAGTAAAACGAAAGACCTTCTCACGCAGAATTTCAGCAGCCAAGAAGCGCTCGCTACGATCGGTGATGGTATCGCCATCATATACGGCCTCAGCCTCAGGCAAATAACCCTCTAGTACATCTAATAATCTTTGCACATCACCCGGACTCTTAGCACTCATAGGGACGATTTCAGCAAATTCACTCTTCTGATCTTCATGACCGCCTAATTCGCACCAGGGGCGAGCCATATCTTTAATAAAGTTAAGTAAAGCTTGATCACGTTCTGCTGGAGTCTGAAAGCGGCTATTAAATAAATCCAATTTATTGAGGACCAAGACTACCGGAAGATCGTCTGGCAGAAGCTTTAACACTTTCTTGTCGTCATCACCAAAATAACCCGCTTCAACCACAAAGCAAGCTACGTTGACATCCTGTAGTGCAGTAGTAACGGTGCGATTCAACGCTTTGTTTAGGGTATTCATAAGACGCGTCTGAAAGCCCGGTGTATCAATAAAGATAAATTGCGCTTCTTCCCGATTCTGAATTCCCAAAATACGATGACGTGTAGTTTGAGCCTTCCGAGAGGTGATGCTGATCTTTTGTCCGACCAAGGCATTTAGGAGAGTTGATTTGCCCATATTGGGACGCCCAACAATGGCGATAGTGCCGCATCTAAACACGATTAGCCCTTCAGCTTAAGATTTAACTGCTCTTCGGTCACTTCTTTTTTAGCCGCTTTTTTCTTGGCTGACCGAGTTTTCTTGGGTTTGCGAGATTCCTGTGGCAATGCTTTCAGTGCAGCCATTAAAGCGGTCTTAGCAGCTGATTGCTCAGCAGCGCGGCGTGATGCACCATCGCCCTTCACAGACACCTTCAAGCTAGGGATGAGGCACTCCACTTCAAACTGCTGGTTGTGAGCAGCGCCAGTAGTTCCGGTGACATTATAGGTAGGTAAAGGCAATTGATAGCTTTGTAAACATTCTTGCAATAAGGTTTTGTCATCCTTACCCAAAGTCTTTGGATCTACATGAGCCAAAATCACTGAATAGAGTTTGCGTAAACAGGCCTTTGCTGCCTCAAAGCCACCATCGATAAAGATTGCTCCGGTAACCGCTTCTAAAGTATCGGCCAAGATGGAGGGACGACGGAAACCACCACTCTTGAGTTCACCTTCGCCTAAGCGCAAGTAATCTGACAAAGAGAGGCTTTGGGCAATCTCATATAAAGCCTGTTGCTTCACTAAGTTAGCGCGCACACGCGAAAGATCGCCCTCATCCAAATCCGAATAACGCTCATAGAGCATTTCGGCAACCACGCAATTCAGGATAGAGTCACCCAAGAATTCCAAACGCTCGTTGTTTTTCTTGCTATGACTACGATGAGTTAAGGCTTGATTCAAAAGCTCAGGCTTCTTGAATGTATATCCAAGACGCTCTTGAAGCGGTCCAGTTTCGATCACGGCGCGCGCGTTCATAATCTTTACTCGAAGCCGCCAATGCGGCCGAGGTTACCTAAGTTGAGCCACACAAAAAATGCTTTACCGACGATATTCCTATCAGGTACAAATCCCCAATATCGAGAATCAGCACTGTTATCGCGGTTATCGCCCATCGCAAAGTAATGGCCTGGGGGCACTTTACAAGTGATGCCAGATTGTTGGTACTGACAAAACTCTAGGCCTGGAAAACGCTCTGTAGGCATGACTGTTGCAGGACGATCTGGATCATTCAGAATCTCATGGTGATTGCCACCTAAGTCAGCTGGGAACGTTTCAGTGTAGCGTTTTGCATAGCGCATATTTTCTGGATCGAGATAAGACTCGCCGCCACTGTATTGCAATGGTTGACCATTAATTGTCAGACGCTTGTCTTGATAGGTAATTACATCGCCAGGTAAAGCTACTACGCGCTTGATGTAATCAACAGACTCATCCCGTGGATAGCGGAATACAACTACATCGCCGCGCTTAGGAGAACCCAAATCAACAACTTTTTGATTGATCACCGGCAAACGAATTCCGTAGGTAAATTTATTTACCAAGATGAAATCGCCAATCTGCAAGGTAGGAATCATAGATCCCGAGGGAATCTTAAAAGGCTCAACAATGAAAGAGCGCAATACAAATACTGCACAGATGACCGGAAAAAAGCCTGCTGTGTATTCCAACCACAATGGCATACGCTCGTTACCAGCCAAACGTCTTTGTGGCGCAAACACCATCTTGTCAGCGACCCAAGCGATACCCGAGATCACGACTAAGATAAAAAGTATCAGAGCAAAGTTCATTAGCCCTCCACCTGCAAAATAGCCAAGAAGGCTTCTTGTGGAATTTCCACATTACCTACTTGTTTCATGCGTTTCTTACCTTCTTTTTGCTTCTCTAATAACTTCCGCTTACGTGAGATATCGCCGCCATAGCATTTAGCCAATACGTTTTTACGTAAGGCCTTCACGTTTTCACGGGCAACAATATTGCTACCAATCGCTGCCTGGATAGCGACATCAAACATTTGACGCGGAATGATGCCGCGCATCTTAGAAACCACTTCGCGTCCGCGATGTTGACTATTGCTTCTATGCACAATCACAGAGAGCGCATCGACTCGATCGCCATTAATTAAAATATCTACCTTGACAACATCTGCTGGACGATATTCTTTGAACTCATAATCCATCGAGGCATAGCCACGCGAGATCGATTTAAGACGATCAAAGAAATCCAACACAATCTCAGCCATCGGTAATTCATAAGTGAGTTGTACTTGGCGACCTAAATAGTTCATACCAGTCTGAATGCCCCTCTTACCGACGCATAAGGTAATCACTGCACCCACATACTCTTGTGGCATATAAAGGTGCACAGTCACAATCGGCTCCATAATGGTGTCGACCTTGCTGGTCTCAGGCATCTTCGATGGGTTATCCACCATCAAGATCGTGCCGTCAGATTGCTGTACTTGATACACCACAGTCGGAGCAGTAGTGATCAAGTTCATATCGTACTGACGCTCTAAGCGCTCTTGTACGATTTCCATATGGAGCAAACCTAAGAAGCCACAACGGAATCCAAAACCTAAAGCTTGAGACACTTCAGGCTCATACAAAAGC
Source organism: uncultured beta proteobacterium (assembly GCA_903843315.1). Classification (GTDB taxonomy): domain Bacteria; phylum Pseudomonadota; class Gammaproteobacteria; order Burkholderiales; family Burkholderiaceae; genus Polynucleobacter. Next base: position 6,098 of record CAIMPQ010000093.1, on the reverse strand, counting down.
GAAGCATCATTCAACTTCAGTTTCTCAAGTGACTCTCGTAGTTGATCGTATTCACTAGCCTCTACAGGATATAAACCCGCAAACACCTGTGACTTCACTTCTTTAAATCCTGGCAAAGGTTCGGTTGCAGGAATGCGACCCTGCTGACCGGTAGTATGCGTAACGGTATCACCTACTTTGGCCGCTTTTAATTCTTTAATACCGGCAATGATGAAGCCTACCTGGCCAGCACTTAATTCAGGGCGATCTACCGATTTTGGGCTAAAGACCCCAACGTGCTCAACCAAATGGCTTGAACCATTAGCCATCAAAGTAATTTTGTCTTTAGGTTTGAGTGTGCCATTCACAACGCGCACCAACATCACCACGCCAACGTAATTATCAAACCAAGAATCAATAATTAAACACTGGAGTGGCGCACTAGCATTGCCCTTTGGCGGCGGTACTCTACGAATCATTTCCTCAATGACTTCATGTACGCCTAATCCAGTCTTGGCGGAACAAGTCATCGCACCAGTTGCATCAATACCAATCACATCTTCAATTTCTTGGATGGCGCGTTCAGGATCCGCTTGAGGCAAATCGATCTTATTGAGAACGGGAACAACTTCAACACCGAGTTCGATTGCGGTATAGCAATTGGCTACGGTTTGCGCCTCAACACCTTGGCTTGCATCCACTACCAATAAAGCACCTTCGCAGGCCGATAAAGAACGACTGACCTCGTAAGAGAAGTCAACATGCCCTGGTGTATCAATCAGGTTGAGGTTGTAAACCTTGCCATCTTTAGCTTTGTAACTCAGAGCAGCTGTTTGAGCCTTAATCGTGATGCCACGTTCGCGCTCGATATCCATCGAATCGAGAACCTGGGCTTCCATTTCGCGATCAGAAAGACCCCCACAAAGTTGAATAATGCGATCTGCGAGCGTCGATTTGCCGTGATCAATGTGAGCGATGATAGAAAAATTGCGGATTAAATCCATAGCGTCTTAATAGGTCATTCAAGAAAACGCCTTGTCAGAACGCACCACAATGATGCGCTGCAAAAAGTCGTCTTAAAAGGATTGTAATGGGTGACGCCCAAAAGGCGCCGAACCCCGTTTTTTAGCCCAAAAAAGGCTTATTTAGGCCTTACAGGGATAACTAGAGTGCTGTCCGAGCGCCGCACAAAGACCGGAACAGCCTTATTGGCGTCTAGGCCTTTAACCAGAGCCTCAAATTGCTTTACCCCAGTGATATCTGCGTCTCCAACCCGAATAATCACATCCCCAGGACGAACTCCGGACTTAGCCAAAGGCCCATCCCCTAAACCAGTGATCTCAACACCACCTTTGATATTCAGATCCTTCTTCTTGGCATCCGATGGCTCGCTTACTGTCACTCCAAGTACAGTTACCCCACTGCTATTGGGTGCAGGTACATCGGGTTTTTTATTGGTTGCTTGAGTGGCTTCCGTATCTGCAACAGTAACGCTTAAATCACGTGTGCCACCTTTGCGCCAAACTTGCACTGTAGCGGTAGTGCCTGGTTTTGTTTCTCCAACAACCCGAGGTAAGTCAGTTGATTTAGGAATCTCGCGCCCGTTAAAACTCAGAATCACATCGCCTGATTCAATTCCACCAGCTGCTGCTGGACCGCCAGGCTCGACATTACGAACATAGGCACCCCGCGGCTTACCTAAACCTAAACTTTCTGCAACCTCTTTGGTCATATCACCTAATGCAACACCAATACGACCACGAGTCATTTTTCCATTTGTGCGCAATTGATCGGCAACCCGCATTGCTTCATCAATTGGGATTGCAAATGAAATTCCCATGTAGCCACCTGAGCGACTAAAGATTTGAGAGTTAATACCAATCACCTGGCCAGCCGTGTTGAGTAATGGGCCGCCGGAATTACCAGGATTCACAGCAACGTCAGTCTGGATAAAGGGTAGATAGTCACCTGTATCCCGGCTCTTAGCGGACACAATCCCCGCAGTAACGGTATTCTCAAGACCAAATGGTGAGCCAATCGCCAGGACCCACTCGCCTACTCTGACTTTGGAAGAATCACCCAAAGCTAATCTTGGTAAATCGCGCGCTTCAATTTTGACTACAGCAACATCGGTACGTTTATCCATGCCTAGTAACTTGGCTTTGAATTCACGCTTGTCAGTCAATGTGACGTAGATGGTAGTTGCACCTTCAACAACGTGTGCGTTTGTGAGAATCAAACCATTGGATTCAATAATAAAGCCAGACCCTACGCCGCGATCAGCTTCTTGTGGTTTGCCATTATTTGGTTGCGCTGATTTTGGCCCATTCGGAATTCCCGGTATCGGCACACCAAAGAAACGACGGAAAAACTCTGCTTGATCTTCAGGCATCCCCGGAATACCACCCTGCGCTTGCTGAATGACTACTTTTTCTGTAGTCCGAATATTCACTACGGCAGGACTGGCACGCTCGACAAGATCCGCAAAATCAGGGATCGTAACCCGAGGATTTTGTGCAGAGGCAGTGGATATAAACGCAGTTTGCCCAAGGCTAAAAATAGCCATGAGCGCAATTAAGTACTTTTTCATCATGCTATTGACCTACTTGGTGAAAACCAACAGTGGAGATAAGGAGAATATTAGGTCAACTTGCCAAAAATCAAGGTGCCGTTAGTACCCCCAAAGCCAAAATTGTTTTTGACCGCATGGTCAATCTTCACATCCCTGGCAGTATTGGCGCAGTAGTCCAAGTCGCATTCGGGATCTTGATTGAAGATATTGATGGTGGGTGGGGATTTCTGGTTATGCAAGGCCAGAATAGTGAAGACTGACTCCAGGCCACCTGCACCGCCTAAAAGGTGGCCAGTCATTGACTTGGTGGAGTTAATGAGCGCCTTCTTGGCATGATCGCCTAAGGCCGCTTTGATGGCTTCGGTTTCATTCTTATCACCCAAAGGTGTAGAAGTTCCGTGTGCATTTAAATACTGAATTTGATCTGGATTTAATCCAGCATCGCGCATGGCGTTCACCATACAACGACGGGGACCATCCATATTAGGCGCCGTCATGTGATATGCATCTCCGCTCATACCAAAGCCAAGCAATTCGCAATAGATTTTGGCGCCACGTGCCTTGGCATGTTCGTATTCTTCAATCACTACAACACCAGCGCCTTCGCCAAGAACAAAACCATCACGGTCTTTATCCCAAGGGCGTGAAGCAGTTGCAGGATCATCATTGCGAGTTGAAAGCGCTCTCGCTGATGCAAAACCACCTACACCTAATGCAGAAATAGTTGACTCAGCCCCACCAGCCACCATGACATCGGCATCGCCATACTGAATTAAGCGAGCAGCCAAACCGATGCTGTGCAAACCAGTAGTACAGGCAGTCACCGCAGCTACGTTTGGACCTTTCAGACCAAACAAAATACTGAGGTGTCCGGAAATCATATTAATGATGGAGCCCGGCACAAAGAAAGGCGAGATACGACGAGGCCCACGAGCCAATAACTCAGCTCCGGTTTCCTCAATCATCGGCAACCCACCAATACCTGAGCCCACCATCACGCCTACGCGCTCGGCGTTTTGTTCCGTAATTTCTAAACCGCTGTCGCGAATCGCTTGCGTGCCTGCAGCAATACCGTAATGGATGAAGGTATCCATATGACGTGCTTCTTTGGCAGAGACATATTCTTCAACGTTGAAATCTTTCACCTCTCCAGCGAAATGAACGCTAAGCGGAGTGTGGTCAAACTTCGTGATGGTAGCAATGCCTGATTTGCCCGCGAGCAAATTAGACCAAGCTACATCAACTGAATTACCAACAGGTGAGATGAGGCCAAGGCCGGTGACTACAACCCGGCGTCGGCCATTTGATGCTGACACAGTAATACCTAGGCTAGGGAATTAACCCTGAGCTTTTGATTTAGCGAAGTCGATCGCAAGCTGAACAGTGGTGATCTTTTCAGCTTCCTCATCAGGAATTTCGATGCCGAATTCGTCTTCCAAAGCCATTACTAGCTCAACAGTGTCAAGAGAGTCAGCGCCTAAGTCATTCACAAAAGAAGATTCATTTTTGATATCTCCTTCAGCGACGCCTAATTGCTCAGCGACGATCTTCTTAACGCGTTGTTCGATGTTATCCATTAAGTCCCCCAAGGGTTGTAAAAAAACGATGAAAGAATTTTATCAGCTTGGCGGAGCAAATTAGCAAAACCGCCAAAAAATGATTAAATCCCTGCTTTGCCGTTAGGCCAAATAGAGTCCGCCATTAACGTGTAGGGTATTACCCGTAATGTATCCAGCCGCTGGGGAGGCTAAAAATGCCACCGCCTGGGCTACATCTTCAGGGCTACCGAGGCGGGCCAGCGGAATGTTCGCTTTTAGGGCATTTTGCTGCTCATCGCTGAGCGCACGCGTCATATCCGTATCAATAAATCCAGGGGCAACGCAGTTTACGGTGATATTCCGACTACCAATTTCACGGGCAAGCGCACGGGTCATCCCAGAAACGCCCGCTTTCGCAGCGGCATAATTTGCCTGCCCAGCATTACCCATATGGCCAACGATCGAAGTGATATTAATAATGCGGCCACCCCGTGCCTTCATCATCGGACGCATAACTGCTTGAGACAAGCGGAATACCGAACTCAAATTGGTATCGATGACGTCGGTCCACTCATCCGCTTTCATGCGCATTGCTAAGTTATCGCGTGTGATCCCCGCGTTATTCACCAAAATATGAATGCCACCATGATCTTTCACAATCTGATCAATGATTTCTTCACACGCGTTTGGCGCAGTGACGTTCAACACTAAACCGCGACCGCCAGAAGCCTTTAAGCGTTCATCAATCGCCTTAGCACCATCAGCAGAAGTCGCAGTGCCAATTACTTTAGCGCCACATTTCGCCAACTCATCTGCAATCGCTTGACCAATACCGCGCGATGCGCCAGTTACTAAAGCAATTTGTCCGCTTAAGTCGAGGTTCATAATTGTCTTCCGCTAGATCGATGGGGTTTGATATGGGGTTTGATATTGAATTGAATATTGATACTTATTATTTTAGAGTAGCCAGCACTTCATTGAGGCTAGCTTCATCAAATACAGGCACGCCAGTCACTTGATCGTTAATGCGTTTAGTGAGACCTGCCAATACCTTGCCTGGTCCACACTCCACTACCTGAGTAATGCCTTGCGCAGCCATTGATTGAATAGTTTCTTGCCAACGCACAGGTTTTGCAGCCTGACGCACTAAGGCATCTTTAATGGCAATAGGATCATTCAAGATTTCAACATCCACGTTATTGATGACTGCAATCGCGGGAGTTTTGAATTCAATATTCGCTAAGTAGTCTTTGAGCTTTTCTGATGCGGGCTGCAATAAAGAAGAGTGGAATGGTGCAGAAACAGGAAGTGGTAAGGCGCGCTTTGCGCCAGCTGCTTTGAGCAGTTCGCAGGCTTTAGTTACAGCATCACTACCACCAGCTATCACTACTTGACCAGGCGCATTGAAATTCACTGCCTCAACTACACCACCAGAAGCAGCACTTGCTTCAGCACAGACTTGAATCACAGTAGCATCATCTAAACCCAAAATAGCAGCCATACCGCCAGTACCGACAGGCACTGCGCTTTGCATCGCCTCAGCACGAAAACGCACTAAGGGCACTGCATCTTTAAACGAAATAACGCCAGCTGCAACCAAGGCAGAGTATTCACCAAGACTATGCCCAGCCATCACCCGAGGAGCACAGCCGCCAGCAGCCAACCATGCGCGATAAAAAGCCACGCCTGCCGTTAGCATGACGGGTTGAGTATTGGTAGTCAAAGACAATACTTCGGCTGGACCCTCAGCAATCAGTTTTGCGACGTCCTCACCCAAAGCTTCTGAAGCTTCTTGCAAAGTTGCACGCACTTCAGGGCGCTCAGAAATGGAGTTGAGCATCCCAACAGATTGAGAGCCTTGACCAGGGAATACGAATGCAAATGTCATGTGATTCAATCGCTAAAAAGTAAATAAATTCTTAGTACTTGAGTGCAACAGCACCCCAAGCAAAACCACCGCCAACACCTTCTAAGAGAAGATATTGACCACGCTGAATTTGACCAGAACG
>CAIMPQ010000092.1 GCA_903843315.1 uncultured beta proteobacterium | reverse complement strand
TATTTTCCGCCACGTTTTTGAAGATGATGCCAAGAGCGATGGTGGACATAATCCAACCAAACTCCGATTTAATTTTGATCGCAGGACGCACACCAATGAGCTCAACAAAGCTACCTTGAATCATGCCAAATAAACACACTATTGGAATCATGAGCCAATAGTTCATACCGAACATATCAACGCAGGTTAAACCTACAAGAGCACCCAACATCAGGGCTTCTCCTTGACCGAAGTTCAACGTGCCTGATGTGGCAAAAGTGAGCTGGAAACCGAAAGCGATGACCGCGTAGATCATCCCCACCGCTATACCGCTCGAAAGGATTTGTGCAAACATGTCCATGTGATTGGCCTAAATATACTTAAAACTGTTTCATTAATGAATCCGACATTGTAAGCAAAACGCCGCTTTTTGGGCGGCGCTCTGCTTGTCAGAATGTTGCAGTGCGGGATAAATGCTCGAACCCGCCTTTTAATAAAGTCAATTACTTCTTCTTAGCTGCTACTGCGTCCTCAGCATTCAAGAACTCAACGCGGCCGTTTTCTACTACGCCCATCACGACATCTTTTGTCGCTATCGCTTCGTGATTGGTTTTGCTAAATGGCTTGTTATAAGTCATGACTACACCATTAATAGGCGCATTTAAGTTCTCCAAAGCCGCCAAGATCTGTGGTCCATCTGTGCTACCAGCCTGTTTAATGGCTGCAGCCAATATGTACACTGAATCGTAACCTTGAGCAGCAGAAACTGGCGAAGCAATAATGCCATTCTTAGGCTTGAACTCTTTTAGGTAAGCATCCACAAATGCCTTACGCTTTGGAGTAGTTGCAGGTTGTTGAATAAAGGTTTCTGGCATTGTTGCGCCATTACCATTTTTGCCAGCAGTATCAATGAAGCTAGCCATAGACAATGTCCAGCTACCAATCATTGGCTTCTTCCATCCCAGTTTGCCCATGCCGTTCGCAATTTGCGCTAACTCAGGTCCGATGGCATAAGTCAAGACCACATCTGCGCCAGCATTTTTCGCCTTAAGCAACTGTGATGTCATATCAACGTCACCGAGATTAAATTTCTCAACCGCTACAGGAGTTACGCCGTACCCCTTCAAGGCCTTTTCCATGTCTTCACGGCCTAGCTGACCGTAGTTTGTGGAGTCAGCCAAAATCGCTACCTTTTTCAGGCCACGTTTTTCAACTGCCTCTTTGGCAATCATTGGGGCTTGAATGTTGTCAGCAGCTGAAGTACGAACGATGTAGTTCTCAGGTGCATTTGGAAATTGTTTAGTAATCAAAGAACCGGTAGCAACGTTATTAATCACCGGAATTTTGGCATCCTGGAAAAAACGCTGGGAAGCCAAAGCAACGCCAGTATTAATATATCCGAGAGCAGCAGCAACTTTTTCGTTGTTAATTAACTCTTGGGAAATTTGAACGCCGCGCTCGTTTTTAGCCTCGTCGTCACGCTCTACTAAAACAATCTTGTTACCATTAATACCACCAGCAGCATTAATTTCTTGAGTAGCTAAGCGCACGCCATCACGCATACTGACACCCATTGAGGATGAGCCGCCTGTGAATGGGCCAATTACACCAACCTTGATATCGGCAGCATAAGCGCCTGTTGTTAACATTGCAGCAGCAGTAACCGCAAAAATGTGATGACGAATGTTCATAAAGTCTCCATGACTAATAAAATGCAAATTTAATTAAATATTTTTTATTGGTAATACACAAACGAGTATCTATCTTACTGTTAATGCGAAGGCAAAAAAAGGGCTTTGTATTAGGGTTTTACATTAGCCTCGATGGCTAGTAATGAAGAGTTTGCCTAAGTCCTGCTTAAGCCATTTTTGATACTTGGCCAAAATAGGTTGACGACTAAGCCAGCGATCACCAAACCCGCAGCCAATATTTTCCAAATCGGTAAAGCTTCACTTAAGAAGATGGCCGATGCCCCCATGCCAAAAATAGGCACTAATAGAGGAGCTGGGGCTACCACTGCCGCTGGATGTTTAGAGAGCAGCCACGCCCAAGCCGCATATCCAAACAGGGTATTGGCCCAGGATTGCCAAAGGACGCCAACCCAAGCCCCTATTGGGGCAGAAGCCATTGAGGCACTCATTTGCTGCCAACCACCCTCAAAAACCAAAGAGATTAATAAGAGCGGGGGAATTGAAAATGCGCTGGCCCAAATGACATACCCAAGCATATTGATGGAGCCGGCGCGGCGACTTACTGTATTGGCGACACCCCAAGAAAATCCCGAGAACACTACCAAAGCCAGACCTAAGAATGTCGTGTTAGCGTCAGTGTGCAGTGCAATAATTCCTAAGCCAGTCAATGCCACTGCGACAGCTACTGCTTGATAGAGTCTCAAACGCTCATTGGCAAAAAACATGGCAAAGCCGATAGTGAAAAATACCTGCGTCTGAATCACTAAGGAGGCTAAACCCGGGGAGATGCGACCATCCATCGCGAAATACATCACACCAAACTGACCCACCCCAACTGCAACCCCATAAATACAGAGATTCCACCAAGGTACCTTGGGCTTGGGAAAGAAAAATACCAAAGGCAGTAAAGCAAAGATATATCGCAGCGCAGCAAATAAGAATGGGGGAAATGACCCCAAAGACAGCTTAATCACCACAAAGTTAGTACCCCAGACCGCCACAATGGCTAGGGCTAAAAGCAGATGGCTCGCGGGAAGCTGGTTACGATGAGTATTGATAGGGCTATTTTATGCTTGCTACTGCTCACTACTCCTGACTCGTGAGCAACTCTGCTACCCGCTCAGCAATCATCATTGTCGGAGCGGCAGTATTACCAGAAGTGATATTGGGTATGGCCGAAGCATCCACTACGCGAAGATGGTGAACACCCCTCACACGCAATTGAGAATCCAGCACAGCCATCGGATCTTCAGCGCGCCCCATCTTGCATGTTCCTACCGGATGAAAAATAGTAGTTCCAATATCACCAGCTGCCTTGGCTAATTCTGCATCTGTTTGGTATTGGACCCCCGGTTTAT
>CAIMPQ010000091.1 GCA_903843315.1 uncultured beta proteobacterium | reverse complement strand
GCTTTTGCTTCGCCACCGAATTGCTTAGAAAGCACGGTTGCAATTGCTGCTGTCAATGTGGTTTTACCGTGGTCAACGTGACCGATGGTGCCTACGTTTACGTGCGGTTTTGTCCGCTCGAATTTTTCTTTTGCCATTTTTTGTCTGCCTTCTTTAGCTAGTCAATAATCAAAATAATGTGGGTAAATTACTTCGCTTTAGCAGCCATTACTGCTTCAGCTACGTTTTTCGGTGCTTCTGTGTAATGCTTAAATTCCATAGTGTAGGTAGCGCGACCTTGGGTCAACGAGCGCAAGCTAGTTGAGTAACCAAACATCTCTGCTAATGGCACTTCAGCACGTACGATCTTGCCGCCGCCTGGAATGTCATCCATACCTTGCAAAATACCGCGACGTGATGAGAGGTCACCCATTACGTTACCCATGAAATCTTCTGGTGTTTCAACTTCAACTGCCATCATTGGTTCGAGCAATACTGGAGATGCTTTGCGCATACCGTCTTTGAACGCCATTGAACCCGCCATTTTAAATGCGTTTTCATTGGAGTCAACGTCATGGTATGAACCGAAGAACAATGTAGCCTTGATATCTACTACTGGATAGCCAGCCAAAATACCAGAGTTCAATGTTTCACGAATTCCTTTTTCTACTGCAGGGATATATTCACGTGGAACTACACCTCCCTTAATAGCGTCAACGAATTCAAAACCTTTACCCGGTTGTTGTGGCTCAAGCTTCAATACAACGTGGCCATATTGACCGCGTCCGCCGGACTGCTTTACAAACTTGCCTTCGATCTCTTCGCAAACTTTACGAATCGTTTCGCGATAAGCAACCTGCGGTTTACCAACAGTAGCCTCAACACCAAACTCACGACGCATACGATCAACCAAAATTTCCAAGTGGAGCTCGCCCATACCGGAAATAATAGTTTGACCTGATTCTTCATCAGTCTTCACGCGGAAAGATGGGTCTTCTTGTGCCAAACGATTCAATGCAAGTCCCATTTTCTCTTGGTCTGGCTTTGTTTTTGGCTCGACTGCTTGTGAGATTACTGGCTCTGGGAATATCATGCGCTCCAAAATCACGATGCTATCTGGATCACACAAGGTTTCACCAGTAGTTGCGTCTTTCAGACCAACTGCCGCAGCGATATCGCCCGCATAAACTTCTTTGATTTCTTCGCGTTGGTTTGCGTGCATCTGCAGCAAACGACCAACACGTTCTTTCTTACCCTTAATCGGGTTATAGATAGTGTCACCTGACTTCATCATGCCTGAGTAAACACGGAAGAAGATAAGCTGGCCAACGAATGGGTCAGTCATGATCTTAAATGCCAATGCAGAGAATTTCTCATCATCAGCTGCTTTACGTGTAGTAGGAGTGCCGTCTTCCAATTCACAAGGAACGGGAGGAACATCTAATGGGGAAGGCAGTAACTCAACCACTGCATCTAACATCGCCTGAACGCCTTTGTTTTTGAAAGCCGTTCCACACATCATTGGAATAATTTCATTGGCAATCGTGCGTTGACGCAATGCACCTTTAATTTCTTCTTCGGTCAATGCTTCACCACCGAGGTACTTCTCCATCAATTCTTCTGAGCTCTCTGCAGCAGCCTCAAGCATTTTTTCACGCCACTCTTCAGCTGATGCTTGTAATTCAGCAGGAATTTCTTCATAGCTGAATTTAGTACCCTGTGAAGCCTCATCCCAATAGATGGCTTTCATTTTGACTAAATCTACAACGCCTTTGAAATTTTCTTCAGCGCCAATGGGGATTTGAATCAAGATAGGGTTCGCCTTAAGACGCAGCTTCATCTGGTCATAAACCTTGAAGAAATTTGCACCAGTACGGTCCATCTTGTTTACGAAGGCCAAACGGGGGACTTGATACTTGTTTGCTTGACGCCAAACGGTTTCTGACTGAGGCTGGACACCGCCAACTGCGCAGTAAACCATGCAAGCACCATCCAAAACGCGCATTGAACGCTCAACTTCGATAGTGAAGTCTACGTGTCCTGGGGTATCAATAATATTGATGCGGTGTTCGGCAAAATTACCAGCCATACCCTTCCAGAAGGTAGTGGTAGCAGCAGAGGTAATTGTGATGCCACGCTCTTGCTCTTGCTCCATCCAGTCCATGGTTGCTGCGCCATCATGCACTTCACCAATTTTGTGATTAACGCCGGTGTAGAACAAAACACGTTCTGTAGTTGTTGTTTTACCTGCGTCAATGTGCGCAGAGATACCAATATTGCGATATCTGTCGATTGGGGTTTTACGTGCCACTGTTGGTGCCT
>CAIMPQ010000090.1 GCA_903843315.1 uncultured beta proteobacterium | reverse complement strand
TGCATCTGGTGTTCTGGCTAACACTAAATGGACAATATTCTTCGCCATATCATGTTCGCCATAGGTAATATAAATCTTGGTACCAAAGATCTTGTAGCTGTCGTTGCCCTCAGGAACAGCTCGTGCGCGAACCATAGATAAATCGGAACCCGCTTGGGGTTCTGTTAAGCACATGGAACCAGTCCACTCACCAGAAATCATATTCGGAACATATTGCTCCTGAAGTTCTGGACTTGCTGCAGTAAGCAATGCTTCAATAGCGCCGTCAGTCAGCATGGGACATAAAGCAAATGATAAGCTTGCAGAGTGGGCCATTTCAAAACACGCTGTCGCAATCAGCTTTGGCAATCCTTGACCGCCAAACTCCGCTGGATGAACTACGCCCTGCCAACCGGCGGCACCAAACTGTTGAAACGCCTCTTTAAATCCTGGGCTCGTAGTAACGACACCGTCTTTCCATGTACTAGGATGTTGATCGCCAGGCCAATTCAGTGGCGCTATGACGTCTTGATTGAACTTAGCTGACTCTTCCAGGATTGCAGGCGCCAAATCGACATCGGCACCAGCCTCGGCATAAGAAGGATAAGCAACTACATCCGCAAGCCCCGCCAACTCATTCATTACAAACAACATGTCTTTCACGGGGGCTACGTATGGCATTACAACTCCTCTTTATTCAACGCGGATCATTCAATCACTATGGATAACAAAAATAATGCTTCCCTCAGAGTGTATTAGCCTAGCGCCTTAATCAACTCTGGTACTGCTATATTTAAATCTGCTACCAAACCATAATCAGCAACACTAAAGATTGGGGCTTCTGGGTCTTTGTTAATCGCTACGATCACCTTAGAGTCCTTCATCCCCGCCAAATGCTGAATCGCACCAGAGATGCCAACAGCGATATAGAGCTGCGGCGCCACAATCTTGCCCGTTTGCCCAACTTGGTAGTCGTTTGGAACATAACCTGCATCGACTGCAGCCCGGGATGCACCTAAAGCTGCGCCTAGCTTATCGGCTAGGGGAGCGATGAGCTCTTGATACTTTTCACCAGAACCTAAGCCACGACCACCAGACACAATGATCTTGGCAGCAGTGAGTTCTGGGCGATCCGATTTGGTAAGCTCACGACCTACAAAGGATGATGAGGATTTGCTTTCAGCGGCAGCTTGTTTTTCTATCGCAGCAGAACCACCAGTGGCCGCCACTGGATCAAAGCCAGTAGTACGTACTGTAATGACCTTCACTGCATCGCCAGACTGCACGGTAGCAATCGCGTTACCAGCATAGATAGGGCGCTCAAATGTATCGGCACTCACTACTTTAGTAATGTCAGATAACTGAGCAACATCTAATTTAGCAGCTACCCGTGGCATGACATTCTTACCATTGGCTGTAGCAGGAGCGAGAAGATGACTATAGCCACTAGCCAGATTCAAAATCTGCGCAGCTAAAGGTTCTGCTAATTGATCAGCTAAAGCGGGGGCATCTACCTGAATGACCTTGCGCACACCAGCGATTTGGGCGGCAGCGGCAGCGACCGCATCAGCACCACTTCCTGCAACTAAGACATCAACCTCGGGTGAGCACTGCAGGGCAGCAGCTACGGCATTTAAGGTAGCCGCCTTTAACGTTTGATTGTCGTGTTCAGCCACAACTAGGGAGACAAGTGCAGCCATTTAGATCACCTTCGCTTCATTTTTAAGTTTTTCTACCAGAGCTGACACATCGGCAACCATGACACCGGCTGAGCGCTTCGGTGGCTCTTCTACTTTGATTGTTTTTAGACGTGGTGCAATGTCCACGCCTAATTCTTCTGGCTTAATTAAATCAATCGTTTTTTTCTTAGCCTTCATGATATTTGGCAAAGTCACATAACGCGGCTCATTCAAACGTAAGTCAGTCGTAATGACTGCTGGCAGTGTCAACGCAATCGTTTCTAGGCCACCATCGACTTCACGTGTCACAGTTGCTGTGCCATCGGCTACCACCACTTTAGAGGCAAAGGTTGCTTGAGGGATATCCAATAAGCTAGCCAACATCTGGCCGGTTTGATTGCTATCGTCATCAATCGCTTGCTTACCTAAAATGATCATTTGCGCCTGTTCTTTATCAGAGAGCGCCTTCAGAATCTTCGCTACTGCCAAGGGCTGTAATTCGGCATCGGTTTCAACTAGGATTGCTCGATCGGCGCCAATCGCTAAGGCAGTACGCAATGTCTCTTGACATTGGGTCACACCAGCAGTCACGACCACCACTTCGGTAGCTACGCCTGCTTCTTTCAGGCGAACCGCTTCTTCAACAGCGATTTCATCAAAAGGGTTCATACTCATTTTGACGTTCGCTAGGTCTACCCCAGAACCGTCAGACTTAACTCGGATTTTGACGTTGTAATCAACTACGCGCTTAATTGCCACTAAGATCTTCATCTGGAATTCTCAATATTTATAAAAACTGTATTCAGTTACAAAAATTTAAGTAACTGCTTATTTTATCCGCCTCAGCTAACCCACTCTAAACATCAATAGCCGTCGCAGACCCAGCCTGTTTGCGTAGCTCAAACTTCTGAATTTTGCCGGTGGAGGTCTTAGGAAGCTCACCAAAAACAATTGCCCTTGGCACCTTAAAGCCAGCCAAATGCTGTTTACAGTGGGCAATAATCTCGGCTGGGGTTACTTCGACTCCTGGCTTAATTTCCAAGAAAGCGCAAGGTGTCTCACCCCACTTAGGATCGGGCTTAGCAACGACTGCAGCAGCAATGACTGCTGGGTGACGATAAAGAACATCTTCAACTTCAACAGAAGAGATATTTTCTCCACCAGAAATAATAATGTCTTTACTACGATCTTTCATCTTTACGTAGCCATCCGGATTCATGACGGCTAAGTCTCCTGAATGGAACCAGCCGCCTTCAAAAGCTTCTTTAGTCGCTTTCTCGTTCTTCAGATAACCCTTCATGGCAATATTACCCTTGAACATAATCTCGCCCATGGTTTCACCATCAGCCGGTACAGGCTCCATTGTTTCCGGATTCAATACGCTAATGGCCTGTTGAAGGTGGTAACGCACACCTTGACGTGCATTTAAACGCGCGCGCTCACCAATATCCAGATCATCCCATTCATCTTGCTTCACGCAAATTGCGGCAGGACCATATACCTCAGTCAAACCATATACATGCGTTAAATCGAAGCCGAGTTTTTCCATGCCCTCAATGATGGAGGCTGGAGGTGCAGCCCCAGCGATCAAACCCTTCACACCTGCTGGAACGCCTACCTTCAACTCATCAGGGGCATTTACCAAGAGGTTGTGCACGATCGGTGCAGCACAATAATGAGTGACGCCATATTCTTTAATGGCAGCAAAGATATGTTCCGCATCCACACGGCGTAAACACACATTGACCCCAGCACGAGCAGCAATAGTCCAAGGAAAGCACCAGCCATTGCAATGGAACATGGGAAGTGTCCACAAATAGATGGGGTGCTTATTCATATCCCAGTCGAGTACATTTGAAACAGCATTAATAGCCGCACCGCGATGATGGTAGACAACACCTTTAGGATTGCCAGTAGTGCCAGAGGTGTAATTTAAGCAAATAGCTTGCCACTCATCCGCAGGCACTTGCCATGCAAAATTCGGATCTCCCTCAGAGAGAAATTTCTCGTATGTGAGCTTGCCGATCTTCTCACCAGGTACATCAAATTCTTTTTCTTCAACATCAATGACTAAGATGTCGCGGCCACTTTCTTTCTTGGCGAGTTCAAGCGCTTTTTTCATTACCCCTGAAAATTCTGGATCAACAATCACTACCTTAGCTTCACCATGATTCAGCATGAATGCAATGGACTCCGGATCCAAGCGCGTATTCAAGGCATTCAATACTGCGCCTGCCATTGGAATACCAAAATGAGCCTCTACCATTGGTGGAGTATTTGGCAACATCACTGCTACTGTATCGCCTAGACCAATGCCATGCTTTTGCAGAGCGCTAGCAAGTCGACGGCAACGCTCATAGGTTTGTTGCCAGGTTTGACGCAGCTTTCCATGAATGACAGCAGTCTTATTGGGGTAGATCTCAGCTGAACGCTCCAAGAATAATAGAGGGGTAATTGGAGTGTAGTTAGCTGAATTACGCTCTAAACCCTGCTCATAAATATTTGCCATCATGCACTTTCAATAACAGTAGTACTTCAATCAAATTAAGCTAAATCTCAAATGTCAGCCAAGGCTTTCACATGCGCCACAACGCTACGTCCCAATGCGGAGAGGTTGTAGCCACCCTCTAAACAACTCACAATACGACCTTGCGCATAATCTTTTGCAATTTCTTTAAGACGTTTGGTAATCCAGACATAATCATCCTCCACCAAACCCATTTGCCCTAAATCGTCTTCTCGGTGGGCATCAAATCCAGCAGAAATGATGATCAGCTCTGGCTCAAAGTTTCGTAAAGCAGGTAACCAACGTTCCTCAACAATGGAACGGACCACATCCCCACGAGTTGATGCAGGCAATGGCACATTTACCATATTGTCAGAAGGCTCCAGGCCGCTATAGGGATAAAAAGGGTGCTGGAAAAAACTACACATCATGACGCTAGGATCATTAAAGAAAGCTGCTTCCGTACCATTGCCATGGTGCACATCAAAATCAATAATAGCCACCCGCTTAATGCCATAGGCCTCCATGGCATATCGTGCTGCGATAGCCACATTATCGAAGACACAAAAACCCATTGAGCGGGTTGGCTCCGCATGATGTCCTGGGGGTCGTACCGCACAAAAAACATTCTCGACCTCTCCCTTCATGACGGCATCGACGCCAGCAATTGCGGCACCAGCTGCACGCAATGACGCCCTATAAGTATGGGGATTCATAATGGTGTCACCATCCAGCATGAAATAGCCGCTTTCGGGAGATCGTTCTTTTACGAAAGCCACATGGTCTGGGCTATGCACCAGCTCGAGCTGATCCTCGGAGGCTAAAGGGGCATCCAAATGATGCAGAAAGCGATCTACACCACTTCGGATCAACTGATCGTTGATCGCCTGAATTCGTTCAGGACACTCTGGATGATGGCTCCCCATCTCATGTTTCAGAAAGTCCGGATGAGTTATGTATCCTGTTGTCATTACTCTAAATCCTTAATAGCAAAACTATCATTTTTTATAATTTAATAAAACGTGTTTAATTCTCAAAAATCCAATACTCTGCGCATGAACTTTCGTGTCTCCTACTTACTGTTGGTCTTGGCGCTTGGTGCCTGCTCTAGCACACCGCCACAACCCAATACACAATCAAATCATTCGCAACAGTCCATCGTAAACCAAGCCGATGATTCAGCCACTGAGGCGCGTTTTAGCGAAAACCTCAATGCCTTGTTGACCCAAATCTCACAATCCCAAGAAATCCCTCTTCAGACCCTAGAATCAGGCTTTTTAGATGCTAAAACGATTCCTTCAATACGCAAATTGGTATTACCCCCATCGGGCACCTTTAAGAAAAATTGGCTGGCTTATCGCAAGCGCTTTATTGAGCCGGTACGCCTAAAAGCTGGGAAGGTATTTTGGGAAGAAAATCAGGCCTTTTTAAGCCAAGTGGAGCAAGAATCAGGGGTTCCAGCGGAAATTATTGTTGCCATTATTGGCATTGAAACCATCTATGGACGCCAAACTGGTAATTTCCGAGTGAAAGATGTTTTATCGACCTTAGCCTTTAGCTATCCAGAAACACCCAATAAACCTGCTCGAGAGCAGCTGTTTAAAGATCAACTGAAGGAGCTAATCTTGATGTGCTGGACCGAAGCAGGCGGCAAACTACCTGCTAAGACTGGTTCCCAGGGAGTGAATAGCTCGCGTTTTAATAGTTGCTTAAACCAGAATAGCTCCTATGCGGGCGCTATTGGCTTGCCCCAATTTATGCCCAGCAGCATACGCAACTATGCAGTGGATGGCGATGGGGACGGAAGAATCGATTTAAGGCAGAGCCCCAAGGATGCCATCGCTAGCGTTGGCAACTTTATGAAAAAACATGGCTGGCAAGCGGGGATGCCGGTTTCCTTCCCTGTTCAAGTCAATGCCATTCCGGCTGCGAAGGAATTGGCTGATGGCGAACCCCAACTGAAATACACGGTTCAGGAACTCATCGAAAAGGGGATCTTGAACAAACAACAAGGTGACTTGCAAAACGGTGGTGTAGAACCTCAGAGCAAAGCATTTATTGTGGATCTACCCTATCCCGATAAAGAGGGTTCAGATCAAGTGCAATATTTTGTAGGCTTGAATAACTTTCTAACTATTGTTCAATACAACCGTAGCTACTTTTATGCGCAAAGCGTTGCCGAATTTGCTGAAGCACTAGGTTATAAGAATCAAAGCGCAGTGCCAGTAGAAAAAGTAGAGAGTCCCGCTAAAACAGTCAACTCTAAGAGCGCCAGCGAAAAAGTAAAAAGCAAAAAAGTGAACTCGAAGAAAAAGAGTAAACCAGCTTAAGTCACTTTAAGCTGGAAATACGCCGGTAGATAAATAGCGATCACCACGGTCACATACAATAAATACGATAGTGGCATTTTCAACTTGACGTGCAATACGCAGGGCCACTACTAAAGCACCGCCCGCTGAAATGCCACAGAAGATACCTTCTTCTGCAGCCAAGCGACGCGCCATTTCTTCTGCATCGGCCTGGGTTACATATTCAATCCGGTCTACTTTGTCACCTTGATAAATCTTCGGTAAATACTCTGGAGCCCATTTCCGAATTCCTGGAATTTGAGAGCCCTCTTCGGGCTGTACACCAATAATCTGAATAGCGGGGTTCATGGACTTTAGGTATATTGAAACGCCGGTGATGGTGCCAGTGGTTCCCATTGCAGAAATAAAGTGGGTGATTTGACCATCGGTATCACGCCAAATTTCAGGGCCAGTAGTTTCAATATGCGCTCTTGGATTATCGGGATTCGCAAATTGATCCAACAATCTTCCGCGCCCTTCTCTCTGAAGCTGCAAAGCGTAGTCCCTTGCAAATTCCATGCCACCAGATGCTGCTGTCAAGATGAGTTCAGCGCCATAAGCAGACATACTTTGACGACGCTCAATGCTTTGATTTTCTGGCATCACCAAAATCATTTTGTAGCCCAACATAGCTGCTGTCATAGCCAATGCAATGCCAGTATTACCACTCGTTGATTCAATGAGCGTATCACCAGGTTTAATTTCACCACGCTCTTGAGCGCGCATGATCATCGACAGCGCAGGTCGGTCTTTCACCGACCCGGCTGGATTATTGCCTTCTAACTTACCCAGAATCACATTGTTGCGAGTCTGATTTTCTAGACCAGGAATACGTTGCAATTGAACCAAGGGCGTATTGCCCACGGTTTGCGAAATAGTTAAGTAAGAAGGTTTGCTCATGAGTCCATTTTAGCCATAAGCAGGACTACACGCGATAGGGCTTAATTTCTGCGACTTGCTCCCGAACGCTCCGGCTGATTGCGAGGACTAGCTTGAGTACGTGAATGACGTCTACCAGTGGCCCCACCCTCCTTTTTCGTGCGACCATTCGGCTCCCGAAAAGAGCCTGGAGCTTCAATTGTTAAGCCGTTATCCACCATTTTTTCTACCGACCTCATCCCAATCCCACGCACCCGTTTTTGTAAATCATTTGCATCTTGAAAATGGCCTCCATCTAAACGCTCATTAATGATTGTTTTAGCTTTAGCAGGCCCAATACCTTTAATGCTTTCCAATTCTGATTGAGTGGCTGTATTGACATTAATGGGGGAGGCTAGCGCACTGCCAATAGAGGTAAATGCCAAAACAGTAGAAATAGTCGCGGCTCTCATGAATTCTTTTACGGTAGCAACATTTAAATATCGAGTCATAGATTCTCCAGTAGTAAATAAAAAATCCACGAACACAAAGTGCGCGTGGATCGTTTACAACGAATGAAATGGAATAGTGTTGACTCTATTTAATGGATTACAAGTAAATACATAAAAACTTAGCTCATCCGAGAATACCCTTTAGACCTGTATAAATTGATACTCCGGTCGTACCTAATGCTACAACAGTGCCACCGTATTCTTGTAGCGTCTTCATCAGGCTGTGCACACCTTGAATGGATGCGCCACCACTGAGATTGCTAGATGCAACTTTTGACAATAAGCCAACTAACCCCTCTTTCCTGCGTCGCTGCTTGCTTGCATAAGCAACACCTCCCAATAACATGCCTGTTAAGAAGCTAAACGCAATACTTGCGGAATACTCCAAAACTTCTTTCCACTCAAATAAGTTTTGGGGCCATACAGGTGATTTATCAACCAAACTCGTAATCCAACTCATTCCAATGACCGAAGCAATAGCCAAGAAGACGACTCCTATAAACCAAGGCAAGAGTTTATGTGCGTGACTCTTGAATAAGAAGTACGCAAAAGGAAGTGGTAGAACCATAGAGACAATACGTAAATAAATCATCTTCGTGTCGTACACCACGGTTATTAACCAATGTGCCAATAACAATAAGAGTAAAGGGACTATTAGATATAGAGCGATCTCAAAGAGCCAGGTAAAAAAAGATCGTTCTTCAAGTTGATGGTTCTGTTCTTCCAGCAAATTTTCAAGTTCTGCAATTCTGAGCTCATACATTTCAGCACTTGGAATAGCAGCCAATTGATCTTCTAAATCAGCGACCTTAAGCATCATTGGTTTGAACAAATAAATATCGCGACTACAAGTTTTGCAGACATAAGCATCTACCGACACTTCTGAGAGGCAATATGGGCAATTCATTATTTATTAACTACTAAATTTAATACCGAATTTGTTTCTCGACCTTCAGTATCTTTGACAGTCACACGAATGGTATGGGTTCCAGGCGGAACATCTGCTTTTGCAAAATCAATCCCATTGGCCGATATCGCACTCTTGAGGCGCGGAGTTAAATCCACAAAAGGCGATTTCATATAAACCACCTTAACTGAACCTGGATCAATCTTGGCATCCCCGCGTGGCTCAAAAGTCACCTTAAAATCAAATGGGGCCATCACCGGTGTATCAGCCTCAGGTGAGGCCAATTTAATCGCTGGCCCACGAGAGATACCGCGTGTAGCCAGAGTGCCGGCTGCTGGCGGTAAAGCCGCTTCTTTCGCACTAATCAAGGAGGCGGCAACACCCACTTGAGCGGATGCAAGGAATGATGCAGCAAGCAATAAATGACTCAGCTTCATAAAAACCTCAAAAAATTAAAAAGAATCAAAATTAGATCTTAAATCAATCCCCAACAACTACAAAGGGAGCCCAGAACAAGGGGTGTGCGTAAGCGTACTTCATGTTACCGCCTTCTTTCATGCCACCTTGGTCGATTTGATTGAGCATGGCCTGCCTCAAAAGCTCAGCTTTACTAGTCCCCTGGGCCTTTTGTTGATTCCTAAACAGATCTGTCATCATGGTTCTAGAGGCAACTGAATCTACTGGCCAGTTGGAAACTAAGAGCGCTTTAGCACCAGCAAAGAAGAAGGCTCTACCCAAACCGGAAACCGCTTCAGAACCAGCGCCCTCTCCTGCTGCCGTATTACAAGCGGAGAGTACTACCCAGTCAGCGTCCAACTTCAGGGTGAGTACCTTATCCATCGTGAGAAGACCATCGTCCTTATCACCAGTCACATCTGGAGAAGACAAAGCTAGGGCTGGTTGTGTCAAACCATTGAGCTCACCAGGTACTAAGCCATGAGTGGCAAACATCACTACCTTGCGATTTGATAAATCAGTAGTCATTACCTGCTTCACCGAAGCTTGTTTATGCAAGAAGATATCGCCATCACCGGCGCCGATTGCTTTA